>CP064990.1:608308-912463 GCA_016699915.1 Neisseriales bacterium
GCGTGCCGAGCATCTAATAAATTGAATATGTGCCCTGCTTTAAGAATCATTTCATAGGTAGGTAGAACGAGTGGTATAGTTAACAACGCCTTAGCTTCTTGCTCATAGTGATCAAACAGCATAAAAAGCGCTTCGACATTGGCATGCTCAAAATTATAGGCTGATTGTTCAATTTCATTTTGCTGATAAATATCGCCATAGGTAATTAGTCGCTCATTCAACGATGAGCCCCAAACAAGGTCATAAACATTTTCAACACCTTGCAGATACATAGCTAAACGTTCTAGACCATAAGTAATCTCGCTCATGACAGGTTTACAGTCTAATCCACCCACCTGTTGAAAATAGGTAAATTGCGTCACTTCCATCCCATCTAACCATACTTCCCATCCAAGCCCCCAAGCACCCAACGTGGGATTTTCCCAGTTATCCTCAACGAAACGGATATCATGCATTTTTGGGTCAATACCTAATGCATATAATGAACCCAGATAAAGATCTTGAATATCAATCGGAGAAGGTTTTAAAACTACTTGATACTGGTAGTAGTGCTGCAAACGATTAGGATTTTGACCATACCTACCATCTTTTGGGCGTCGCGAAGCTTGGGTATAAGCTGCAAACCATGGCTCAGGACCTATCGCTCGTAAATAAGTAGCCGGATGCGAAGTACCAGCACCAACCTCAATATCTAGGGGCTGGATTAACAAACAACCTTGCTCACTCCAATAGGCAGCCAAAGCACTAATGATTTGCTGTAGACTTGATGTCATGTTCTATCAAATAACCGCCTCTTAGTTAACCTTGCTGTCCAGATAAATTTTGCTCGGGCAGACTAATCACGCCCGTGCGATAGTCATATTCAAAAATTTCACCATACCGACCCCATTCAATAGCAATATTCAGTATGCGCTCAATTTCATCTTCAGATAAAGATCCATATAACACTTTACGAAATTGTCCAAGAGGTAATTCCCCTGTATCTTCATGTGTTAAACATTGTCTGATATAGGCAATAAGAGGAATATTCGCTAATAATTGCCGACCAAAAATTGTTTGTCGGTCACTGTTAGAGGCTTGTACATAACGACGACCGAGTGCTGAAATAACAATATCTCCATGCAAAACATTCGCCAAACCAAGTAGTTGTAAAGCTTCTGTCAAGGGCAGCAATTCATCGTCCGTTAGTTCTGTTTCTTCAGCAACTTTTGGCAAGTCAGCCCGACCATTAAACGGTGACTCAGCCAATAAATCAATAAGACCTTCCATACGATTTGTATCGGCATCAGGCAAACGATAGCCAAGTTGTTTATCAACCATTACACGACCTGAATTAGGCACCTTAGTTGTCATCATGGCATATACTTGATCAATTAAATAGCGAACTTCTGGGCTATCCGCATCACGTGGACGCACTTTGGCAATCAATAATTCATCACGAATTTTGCCAGGATCTGATGCAAAAGTTAATACACGGTCAGCCATTAGTACAGCTTCTTCAATGTTATGCGAAACAACTAGCATGCCCTTCATCGGCGTATCTTTTTTGTCCCATAACTCAAGTACATCATTGCGTAATTGCTCGCCTGTTAAAATATCCAGCGCTGAAAAAGCCTCATCCATCAATAAAACATCTGGCTGAACAACAAGTGCCCTCGCAATCCCAACGCGCTGACGCATGCCACCAGATAGTTCGCGTGGCAAGGCACCTTCAAATCCTGATAAACCAATCATTTCGATAGCCGTTTCAGCACGCTCTAAGCGCTCACGATGAGAAAGACCGATTGCCTCCAAACCTAGCTCAACATTTTGTTGTACAGTTAGCCAAGGAAAAAGCGCAAAAGATTGAAATACCATCCGTACACCACTTACAGGACCATTGATCGGTTTATCCCGATAATAGACTTCTCCCGAATCGGCCTGAATTAATCCTGCCATGATACGCAACATGGTAGATTTACCAGATCCAGACTGACCAAGAAGAGCCACAATTTCACCTTCCCTGAGCGCAAAATTAACATCCTCCAAAACAGAACGCGCAGTCCCATCCACCGATTTGAAGGATTTACCAACCGCTTTTAATTCAATCAATGTTTGCTTCACAGTTCATTACTCATTTAAGATTCAATCTGTTTCTTTTTAACATCTATTCATGAAAGCCTGATACGCTCAACTGATATTCGATAGAGTTTGCGCCATACGAATCCATTCAAGCTCATCACGAATAAACACATCATACCAATACCCAAAGCCAATCGCGGGTAATCACCAACTGCTGTCATGTGTGCAATGTAACTACCTAATCCTTCTGCTTTTAATGTGGTATCTCCCCAGCGTGCATATTCTGCCACGATGCTCGCATTCCATGAACCTCCACTTGCTGTAATCGCACCCGTAATAAAACTTGGAAAAATGGCTGGTAATAAATAACGTTTCCATTTAAGCCAACCTTTTAATCCCGTATTTTTTGCTGCATAACGTAGTTCAGTAGGAATAGCAGATGCACCCGCAATTACATTAAATAATAAATACCACTGTGTACCTAAAATCATTAATGGAGATAACCAAATATTGGGATTTAATTGAAAACGTACAATCATGATCACCATCAATGGAAACATGAGGTTAGCCGGAAAAGCTGCCATAAATTGCGCTAAAGCCTGCAAGCGATTTGACCAATTAGGATTTAACCCAATCCACACACCAATAGGTACCCAAAACAACGTGGCAATCATAATTAATACTAAAACGCGTATCATGGTATAGCAACCCAACGCAAAAACATGACTGATCTCAACCCAATGAACTGTACGCAAAATAAAATGCACCAACTGCCAAGAAATTAAAAGTACAACCATAAGCATAAAAAAATCGAATAAATGCATCCAACGCGGAGATATGGTACGTACATCCATAGATGGCATCGGGCGTAGTTCACGTCGATAAAACCAAGAAAATGTTGTAACAATACTTTTACCAATAATAAACCCTAATTTTTGAAAATGATTTGTTCTGCGTAGCCAAGAAAGTAGCCAAGAAGTTTGCGCATTCCCTCCTCCCGTTTCTTCAAAACGGAACTTATCAGCCCACGCTAATAAGGGACGAAAAATACATTGATCGTAAATTAAAATACCCAGTCCCATTGCTACAATGGCCCATAAAATGGCATGAATATTATGCATGTCAATCGCAAGCGCAATATAAGAACCAATACCCGGTAAGCGAATACTCTGATTGGAAACTGAAATTGCCTCAGAAGCCACTACAAAAAACCAGCCACCTGACATCGACATCATCATATTCCAAAGAAGATTAGGCATAGCAAACGGCAGCTCGAGTCGCCAAAAACGTTGCCAACCTGATAAACGAAAGACACAAGCAGCTTCTGCTAGATCAAATGGAATGGTACGTAAGGATTGATAAAGCGAAAACGCCATATTCCAAGCTTGCGATGTAAAAATAGCAAAAATCGCCGCGCATTCTACACCTAATAGATTGCCTGGAAATAAAGCAATAAATCCAGCAAGGGTAATAAATGAAAAACCTAAAACTGGAATAGATTGTAATATATCCAGCAGCGGTAATAAAACACGCTCTGCGAGCTTTATTTTAGTAGCAAGGATCGCAAATACGCACGCAAACAACAACGAGATTATCATAGCAAAACACATGCGCAACATCGTGCGAAACAAGTAGTAAGGCAACATGATCGGGTCAAGCAAGATAGGCAGAGAAGTCCCCACTTGATAGGGTGCGGACATTTGGCTTGCTCCCCAAGCAAGTAGCGCAAGAAAAGCCAATACAATGGGTAGCAATGCCCAATCCCAGCGATTGCCACCATAACTAATGATTTGTCTTGGCAACGATTGAAAACGAATCATAATCTCCTCAATCACGCAATATCGGGAGCGAAATTCGTTGCCGACCTTGCTCTTACATCAGACTGCCACTGGCTTCATTCATGTTAAATATTCTAGCATCATCTCGTTTAAGTCACTAAAAGTGCTTTCATCGACAATCGAATACGACCCCTATCATCCATTTCAATGACTTTCACTTTAACAGTCTGTCCAATAGATACATAATCATTAATATCTCGAATTCGCTCATTGGCTATTTGACTAATATGTACAAGTCCATCTTTGCCCGGGAAAAGGGAAACAATTGCACCGACATTATTATCTAAGATCTTAATAATTGTTCCTTCATAAATGGCGCCTATCTCCACTTCCACAGTAATATCTTCAATACGTTGTTTAGCGCTCTCTGCCCCTTCTTGTGTAACCGATGCAATAGTAATAGTCCCATCATCCTCAATATTGATTTCTGTGCCAGTTTCCTTGGTAATCGCTCGAATCGTTTCACCGCCCTTACCAATCACCTCCCGTATTTTATCGGGATTAATTTTCATAGTGAATAAACGCGGCGCATAATTTGATAAAGACAGAGGAGTTTTGATCGCTTTTTTCATTAAATCTAATATATGCTCTCGACCTTCTTTTGCTTGATCCAATGCAACACGCATAATTTCTTCAGTTATACCCTGGATTTTGATATCCATTTGTAATGCTGTTATGCCTTCTGTTGTACCCGCTACTTTAAAGTCCATATCGCCTAAATGATCCTCATCGCCCAAAATATCGGTCAAGACCGCAAAGCGATTTCCATCTAAAATAAGCCCCATAGCAATACCTGCGACATGGGCTTTAAGTGGCACACCTGCGGCAAGCAGTGATAAACAGCCGCCACAAACAGATGCCATGGAGGAAGAACCATTAGATTCTGTAATTTCAGACACTACGCGTACGGAATAACCAAATTCTTCAGCAGAAGGTAATACTGCAAGCAAAGCACGCTTTGCTAAACGCCCATGACCAATCTCTCGGCGTTTTGGTGGTCCAAGACGCCCTGTTTCCCCAGTTGCATAGGGTGGGAAGTTATAATGTAACATGAAGCGTTCAATATATTCACCCGACAAAGCATCAATCACTTGACCATCGCGCTGCGTACCCAAAGTCGTCACAACAAGTGCTTGAGTTTCGCCACGCGTAAAAAGTGCTGAACCATGTGCACGGGGCAATATACTGGTGCGAATACTGATGGGACGTACAGCTGAAGTGCTACGTCCATCAATACGCGGTTCGCCACTTAAAATCTGCCCACGTACTACATCTGCTTCAAGTGCCTTAAAATGCTGTTTAATTTTGTTTATTAAAAGCGGATCAGTGTTGATATCTATCAAGGCAGATTTAACTTTTTCCCATGCCTCTGCTAATTTTTTAGTGCGTGCCTGCTTCCCACGAAGCTGGAATGCTACACAAATATCATCTTTAGCAAGATCCCGTACACGCTTTACCAAAGTTTCGTCCTCTGGCAATGGCTGCCAGTCCCACAATATAGGATTAACTTCATCTGCCAATGCATTGATTGCTTCGATAACATCCTGCATAGCTTGATGACCAAACATCACCGCGCCAAGCATTACTTCTTCTGGCAATTCCTTCGCTTCTGATTCCACCATCAGTACCGCAGAAGACGTGCCAGCTACCACTAAATCCAGATCTGAAATTGCTAATTCTGCCTTAGTAGGATTTAATTGATATTCACCATTGATATAACCGACCCGTGCTGCACCAATTGGACCATTAAACGGCATGCCAGAAATTGTCAATGCCGCTGATGCACCAATCATTGCGGGAATATCAGAATCAATTTCCGGATCCAAAGAAAGTACTGTCGCTATAATTTGCACATCATGGTAAAAACCAGCCGGAAAAAGTGGGCGAATGGGTCGGTCAATTAAGCGGCTAGTCAAAATTTCTTTTTCTGATTGCCTAGCTTCTCGTTTAAAAAAACCGCCCGGTATTTTGCCTGCTGCGTAGGTGCGCTCAAAATAGTCAACCGAAAGCGGGAAAAAATCTTGTTCTGATTGAACTTCACTAGAGCCAACAGCTGAAACCAAAACTATTGTATCGCCCATTGATACCAATACTGATCCACTTGCCTGCCGCCCAATCTCTCCCGTTTCAAGGGTAACGGTATGCTGTCCATATTGAAAACTTTTGCTAACCTTATTAAACATTATTATTCTCGACTTTCGTTTTGTTAATTTTTGTCAACATTGCACACCACTTCATCGCTCAATTAATTCTGTAATGAGCGATATTTTTATATAAAAATAACTTATTTCCTCAGGCTCAAACGACCAATTAAACTACGGTACAGCTCTAGATTGGTACGTTGTAAGTAATCCAGCAAGCGTCTGCGTCGACTAACCAACTTAAGCAAACCGCGACGACTATGATTGTCTTTCACATGTGTTTTAAAATGCGTCGTCAAATCGTTAATGCGTGCCGTCAGAATAGCAATTTGTGTCTCCGACGAACCCGTATCACCCTCTTTTCGCTGATATGTCCTAATAATTTCTGCTTTATCCTCAACACTAATCGCCATACTCTTTATGCTCCAAACAATGAATATCTATTCTTAAAGTTTTAACGATAAACTAAATTCTTTATTCCATGGCCATTAATCTAATAGGGGTTAGTACACCCGGTTTTTGCGCTTCCCCGACACCAATAAACAACGGGGGATCCGTTTCGCTATACACACGAAATCTCTTCAGTATATCACTACTTTGCTCAAAGATGGGTACTGTTTGGCCTTGCTGAAAAGAGAATGCTTGTTTTTTTTCTAAACATATCGTTGGCAAACTTGTCACTAAAGAATCAACTGGCATTAATTTAGTTTTGCGATCGTTTAAGGATAGCTGTTCTAATGTTTCAACGGAAAACGCATCTTTCAAACCATAAATGCCGATCTGCGTTCTTTTCAGCGCAAGCAGTGATGCACCACTTCCTAATGTGCGGCCAATATCCTCTGCAAGCGTCCGAATATAAGTACCTTTACTACAGTGAATAAATATGTCCGCTACACCATCTGCATAACGCATCACCTCCATGTGATACACCGTAATTTTTCTTGGAGCGCGCTCAACCGTCAAACCAGACCGCGCATATTGGTAAAGCGGCTTACCATGGTATTTGAGTGCTGAATACATGGGCGGCAATTGCATTTGATCGCCACAAAATTGGGACACAACATGCTCTAAATCCGCTTGGCAAAAAGTAACATCATGCCGTTTAAGGACTGCGCCTTCTTGGTCACCCGTTGTAGTAGTCACACCAAACTGTACTGTTGCACAATACGCTTTATCGGCATCTAATAAATAAGATGCAAACTTTGTTGCTTCACCTAAGCATATTGGCAAAAGCCCAGTAGCTGCAGGATCTAACGAACCAGTATGACCTGCTTTTTTGGCCTGAAATAGACGACGGACTATTTGTGTGGCACGATGGCTACTAAGTCCCAATGGCTTATCCAGCAGCAACACACCAAAAATAGTTTCAGTACATTCAGCCATATCGTATTAATTCTTATTAAAGTAACTACGAACACTGCGATTTTTGGCAATATACTGAAGTAATAGATAAAAATCCTCGTCTCGACTAAAAATTAAATTATCGGTGTTAACAATCAGTAAAGGCGAAGCATTATAGTGATGAAAAAACGTACTGTATGCAACTTGAATACGGCTCAAATACCCTTCTGGAAAAATTTTTTCATATTCATCTCCCCTTGCTGCAATACGTCGCTTAACCATATCTTCAGAAACTTGCAAATAGATCACAAGTTTAGGAACAGGGTAGCGTGGGGCAATTTGATCGACAATGTAGCGATATAAAGACAATTCGTCATCATCAAGAATCATTTTGGCAAAGATCGCATCTTTTTCAAAAAGAAAATCAGATACTATAATTTTAGAAGTGGCCATTTCAGGGGCAAACATGTTCTGTGCCATTGCGATCCGCTGCTGCAAAAAGGCTAGTTGTGTTGCCAATGCAAGATGACCTGTATTGCTGTAAAAACGCAGCAAAAAAGGGTTATCCTCCGGACGCTCTTTGATAAATGTGGCGTGATAATAATCAACTAAACGCTTAGCTAATTCAGATTTACCCGCGCCAATTGTGCCTTCAACAACGATGTAATCAAAAGGTAAGGTAATAGGTTTTATAGTCATCGCTAAAAGTCAATCATCTATTCTAATATTACGATATGTCATGGATCCGCATAACACCTTCGCATTCTACACGAGCTAATAACATTTTTAGGGTTCTATTCGGAAAAACCAATAAATCAGGATCTAATTCCATCAGCGGTAACAGTACAAAAGCTCTTTGGGCTAACCTTGGATGTGGTAGCGTTAGTATTGGATCAGCACAGACTACATCCTGATACCACAATAAATCAATATCTAAAATACGTGGCGCATTGCGAAAAGTTCTTTTTCGACCGAATTGTTCCTCAATACGCAACATTGCTTTTAATAAATCATATGGCATCAAGCTTGTTGTAATAATTGCTACGGCATTAATAAAGTCTGGTTGGTTTAAATAACCAACTGGTTTGGTCAAATAAAATGAAGAGCTAGCCATCAAGCGAATCTTTGGATGATCTGCTAAAGTTGCTAAAGCTGCCTTGACTTGGCGTATCGGATCATTAAGATTACTTCCTAAACCAAGATAAGCCTTTTTAAATATTGGATTTATTGAAGAACGACCCATTTGGCAACTACCTTCTTAGGAATCTGCTCGCTTTTGGCACGTAACAGAAAAAAATCTAATCCTGCTCTAAAATGCGGTTGTTTTAGCAAACGTCCCGCTTTTTCAGGAACTGTTGACTCAAAGCTTTCCTGCATGACCCATAGCGCTTTCATGACTGTCATAAAGCAACGGGGAATAGTATGAGCCGCCCTAAAACGTTGATCAACTATTTCAATCGCATGGAGCATAGCTGATTCCGGTTTTTTATAACGCTTAAGCAACATTTTTTTTAAATTCAGTATACTCGGCCATGCTAAAGTAGCTAATAAGAAACTGGTAGAAACTGTTTGGTAGCATTGGACACGTTTGTCCGTAGCTTGAAGCACAGTCATGATAAAAGGTATATCAAGATAAATATTCAATTGCTTAAAAAATGGGAACGCAGCGGTGAGTTGATAGTGCTGGAGTAACCTCATTGCTTGTACCGCATATCCATTGGTCAAATATTTCAACATTTCATCAAATAAACGTGCAGTGGGTTCTTTATCCAATAAATATTGAGTATCAACGATTGCCTGCCGCGTATTCTTTTCAATGTTAAAATCCAGTTTTGCTGAAAAGCGAATGGCGCGTAATATTCTAATCGGGTCTTCCCGATAGCGTATAGCAGGGTCGCCAATAGTCACAATTTGTTTTTCAACAAGATCGGCTAAACCACCCACATGATCAATAATATTTTCGTCAGTTGGTTCATAAAGTAATGCATTAATAGTAAAGTCACGCCGCCGCATATCTTCTTCACGATGACCAAAAATATTGTCTCGCATAATACGACCACTGCTATTACAAAGTTTTGTGCCCTGCTTTCTAAAGGTAGACACTTCAATTACCCTACGATCAATCACAACATGCACGATACGAAAACGCCGACCAATAATATAAGCACGTCGAAATAAGCGCCGCACTGATTCGGGCGGTGCATCGGTTGCCACATCAAAATCTTTAGGTGTTTGATGGAGCAATATATCTCGCACTGCTCCGCCAACAATGTAGGCCTCAAAACCATTTTGTTGCAGATGCTGGACAACTTGGCAGGCGCCCGCGCTAAATTGCGTGCGCGACAACTGTGTCCTAGTCGCAAGTAAAATGGGAGAATAAGGAGTCGATACAAGTGAACCAGCAGTCTTCATCAAAGCCGATGCGACGATATTTTTAGATGGATGAATTCTACTTGAAGCATTGGGATTTAACAATTAAGATGGCAAGTTCCTATCATTATCACTTGTGGTAACTTAAGACCATGCAAATTGCACAGCGTGTCCAAAATATTAAAGAATCGCCAACACTTGCTATGGCTGCCAAGGCTCAAAAAATGAAAGCAGAAGGCTTGGATATTATTGATCTGTCAACAGGTGAGCCAGATTTTGATACACCGGAACATATTAAACAAGCAGCAATAGGAGCGTTACAATGCGGTTTTACAAAATACACTGCTGTTACGGGTACGAAAACCTTAAAAGAAGCGATTATCAGTAAATTTTACCAAGAAAACAACATGCGGTTCTCGCAGGATGAAGTCATTGTCTCGACAGGCGCTAAGCATGTTTTTTACAATCTATGCATGGCTTACTTAAACCAAAACGATGAAGTCATTATACCAGCACCTTTTTGGGTATCTTATCCTGATATGGTTACACTTGCAGGCGCTGTGCCTATCCTTTTAACCTGCCCAGCCCATCAAGGTTATAAATTAACGCCTTCACAATTATCAGCAGCTATTACACCTAAAACTCGGTTATTGGTTATCAATTCACCAGCTAACCCAACTGGCGCAACCTATTCTTTGGATGAACTCAAAGCGTTGGCAAAAGTGCTAATCCAACATCCAGATATACTTATCGCATCAGATGATATCTATGAGCATATTCTCATGAAAGACAATCGTGCTTATAACATCTTAGATGCAGAGCCCGCTTTAAAACAACAAACGCTGCTTATTAACGGCGTTTCTAAAGCTTTTGCAATGACTGGGTGGCGTATCGGATACGCAGGAGGTCCACGCACGATCATCCGGGCAATGGGAATGATCCAATCTCAATCAACCTCTAACCCTTGTTCGATTGCTCAAGTTGCCGCACAAGCTGCGTTAACTGGTGACAAAACTTGTTTGAAAACGAAGCTGACTACCTTTAGACAACGTCATGATTTATTGATTCGGCGTTTTGATCAAATAGATGGTCTGCAATACTTACCTGCCCAGGGGGCTTTTTATGCCTTTATTGATGCAAGTGATGCTATCACACGACTTGCCAAGCAAGGTAAAATTACTGCATGCGATGATTTAGCCTTAACAGATTACTTACTAGATCAATACCACATCGCCGTTGTGCCCGGTTCAGCATTTGGCATGGCCAAGCACTTTAGAATATCTTTTGCAACAAGAACTGATCAATTAGAAAAAGCCTTAGATCGCATGGACATTGCCTTTAGCGCATAACTAGAATGTAAGCACTGCAGCACCCCAAGTAAATCCACCGCCAATTCCTTCTAATAGAATATTGTCTCCTCGCCGGATACGCCCGTCGCGCACCGCCGTATCCAAAGCCAGCGGCACCGAAGCTGAGGAAGTATTGCCTTGTTCTGGAAGTGTTAAAACCACGCGCGACATGGGTAATCCAAGATGTTTTGCTGTTGACTCGATAATACGGATATTGGCTTGGTGCGGAATGAACCAGTTTATCGCCTCTTTACACATTTGCGCCTCAGATAAAATATCGGTTGCCATTTGCGATAATACTTTCACGGCAAATTTGAAAACAGCTTGGCCATCCATTTGCAGATAGGGCGATCCACAGATCTGACCAGAACGAAGCTGGCCTGGTACAGACAACATGTTCTTGCGTGTACCATCAGCCGCCAATTTACAACAATGGATACCGGGCTTATCCGATGCCTCCAGTAACACAGCGCCCGCTCCATCGCCAAACAATACACAAGTACTTCGATCCTGCCAATTTAAAAGCTTGGTCATCGTTTCCGCACCAATAACTAAAACTTTACGTGCCATGCCAGAACGAATATAAGCATCAGCTGTTGCTAAAGCGTAGATAAAGCCTGCGCAAACTGCTTGGATATCAAAAGCTGGGGTAGAACCTTCAAGGCCCAATTTTTGTTGCACAATGCACGCGGTACTAGGAAAAATAATATCTGGCGTTGTGGTCGCCACAATCAATAAATTAATTTGTTGGCGCTGCTCAGGCATATCAGTAAAAATTGCTTCAGCAGCACGGCAAGCCAAGTCGCTAGTTAATTCATCTGGCGCTGCAATGTGGCGTGCCTGAATACCTGTACGGCTGACAATCCAGTTATCGCTTGTTTCCACCTGTAAAGCTAGTGCATCGTTAGAGACACGATGGCTCGGTAAATAACCGCCCGTAGCAATCACTTTCGAATAAATCATATAGACTATTTTATGTCATCATTACGTACCCGCCATGCTCTCAGCATGCTGGGCAATATGTTTAACAATATGCTGATGTACGGCAAGGTAAGCATGTACCAGCGCGTAATAAAATCCCTGTTCATCAGCACTGCCGTGGCTTTTTACAACCAATCCACGTAATCCAAGTAAGCTTGCACCATTATAGCGACGTGGATCCAACCGAGCTCGCACATGTTTTAAAGTCGGTAACGCAGCCAATGCACAACAGCGACGCCACCATGTTTTATTAAATTCTTCATGAAGAATTCCCGAAATCAAATGGGCTAAACCTTCCGAAGTTTTTAAAGCAATATTTCCCGTGAAACCATCTGTGACAACAACATGAACAACACCAGAAAATAAATCATTGCCTTCTACATAGCCTTGGTAGTTTAGATCAGAATTTAGCATCAATTCACGCGCACGCCGCAAAGTATCGCTACCTTTGGTTTCCTCTGTACCTATATTTAATAACCCAATTTTTGGGGATGCTATCTTTTCAGTAGCACGCATTAATTCAGCGCCCATCAATCCAAATTGTAAAAGTTGATCAGGTGTTGCATCAAGATTTGCCCCCAAATCTAATACACAAGTAACCCCATCTAACCGAGGGATGAATTTGGCGATCGCTGGACGATGAATATTTGGTAACATCTTGAGCACAAAATAGGCCATTGCCATCAAGGCACCAGTATTCCCTGCTGAAATGGCAGCTTGTGCCCTGTTTTCTTTGACCTGCTCAATCGTTATTCGCATTGAGGAATCTTTTTTACTGCGCAGTGCCACTTGAGGCGACTCATCCATCTTCACAATCGTGCTAGCATGCTGTATCGTTAAACGACCCTCTAAAAAAGGCATTTGACTCGCTAAAACTTGGTGCAATAGTTTTTTGTCGCCTACAAGGATTAATTTTGCGTCAGGATAGTCTTTTAAAAAACGTATAGCAGCCGGAACAGTAGCAGCCACTCCTTTATCCCCGCTCATCGCATCTACCGCAAGCATCACTGTCATCAGTTTAGCCAGTCAAAGAGTATTGGTTTTGTATCTTATGCTTTATCTGCTACTTTTTTATCAGCAATAACCTTGCGACCTCTATAAAATCCGCTTGGGCTGATATGATGTCGCAAATGTGCCTCGCCTGTATTTTGCTCACTAGCCAACTGTGGCGCAGTAAGAAAATCATGCGCTCGACGCATATTACGCCTAGAAGGTGATTTTTTATTCTGTTGAACGGCCATAGATATATCCCTTGATCTATCAAGTCTTGATAAAATGAACGGTAAAAACAATTCTCCATGCTACAATTTATCGTCTATCTTGTCAAAGTAAAGCATGCGCCTTATGCAGATTGTTTTAGCCTCAACCTCCCCCGCGCGGCAACGCCTATTAACCCAATGCCATGTGCTATGTAATGTTGCATCACCCAAAGCTGAAGAAGTTTTTTTGCCTACCGACCCACCCAAAAAAACGGTTCTACGTTTAGCGCGTCTTAAAGCACAATCCGTTGCTGTGGATTACCCTAATACCTTGATTATTGGCGCTGATCAATTGGCTTATTGTGATCAGCAATTATGGGGTAAACCACATTCACTTCATCATGCTATCGCAATGCTGCAAAAACTATCAGGTCATCGCTTACGCTTTTACACCGCTTTTGCGCTTTTGAATACAAAAACGGGGCAAATTCATCAATACTGCGAAACAACCGATGTTGTTCTACGAAACCTCACTTTATCTCGTATCAACTATTACCTTAAGCAAGAGCCTAGCGCTTTAAATTGTGCGGGCGCGATTAAAGCAGAAGGTTTGGGTGCTTTATTGATTCGATCCATTCATCCCAAAAAAGATCCCAATGCGCTTATTGGGTTACCGATTTTGACGCTCTTCGATTATTTGGAAAAGGCTGGTTGGTCAATACTTGACACCTGATATTTGATCTATGGCAGCAACCCTTTACATCATTCCAACACCTATTGGATCAAGCAATACACCTTGGTTACTTGAGACCCAACGCGACCAAATTTTACACCTTCGCTATTTTGCGGTTGAAGTACCTAAAACGGCAAGGCAGCACTTAAGGGCGCTTAATTGGCCAGTACCTTTATCATCGCTGACCTTATTAACCGTCAATAAAAATAGCACCGCAGTAACTTTGGCGCCTTTATTGGATTTGTTAGCCTCAGGGGAAGACATAGGCCTGTTATGCGAAGCAGGATGCCCTGCTATTGCTGACCCGGGCGCCTTACTCATTGCCCAGGCACATGATCAGGGTCAACGTATCCTTCCGCTTATTGGACCTTCTGCTATCTTAATGGCTTTGATGGCTTCAGGCATGCCAGCTCAACGCTTTACCTTTCATGGTTACTTACCTAAATTTGCCACTCAACGCATCATTGCGCTTCGCGCTTTAGAAAAAGAATCGCTAGAACGTGATGCCACACAAATCTTTATCGAAACCCCCTATCGCAATGATGCTTTATTAAATAGCTGTATCAATACCCTGCGACCAACAACAAGGCTAGCCATTGCGTGCGAATTAACCTTACCAAACCAAACGATCATCAGTTGCTTGGTAAAAAATTGGCCACCCTTGCCAGCTCTTCATAAAAAACCTTGTGTATTTATGCTCTATGCAGCTTAAAAAGCCCTGGCGTTAAATCTTTCATTAAAGCTATATTAGCCTCAAGGATAGGTGAAACCGTTAAATTTTGCGGGTTCTGCCAACTTAATAGCTGCTTTTCTTGGGCAACAGGGGTGCCTTGCCAATTGTTGATCAGAAAAAAATATAGTTGTACCGTTGTGTGGCGAGGATAGCAAAACGTCTCCATTTTCCATAATTGGGCATTTTGAATCACTATCCCAATTTCTTCCATTAATTCGCGCTTTAAAGCAGCTACAGGGGTTTCATGTGACTGAATTTTACCACCCGGAAATTCCCAATAACCCGCAAAGCTTTTACCCCTAGGGCGCGTATTTAAGAGCACATGGCCTGCTTCATTCATCAAAATACCCACTGCAACTGGTATTACCTTATTATGCATATTGATAAGGATCCCATAAAAACTTACTCAATATTTTGAATCTGCTCGCGCATCTGCTCAATTAAAACTTTCAAATCAACCGATTGATGAATAATAGTGTTAGAAACCGATTTGGCTGCTAACGTATTCGCTTCACGATTTAATTCTTGCATGAGAAAATCTAACCGCTTACCTATCACACCGCCATGCTTCACAACTTCTATTAAGGCACTCAAATGCATATGAAGTCGCTCAATTTCTTCGGTAACATCTATTTTTTGGGCAAATAAGGTAAATTCTTGTTGAATACGCTCTTCATTAACATGCCCCAAAGCTTCTTTTAAACGTAATTGCAGCTTTTGCAAATAACCATCCAAAACTTGAGGCAAAGCTTTTTGGATGGCCTCAATAATCTTGAGCATATCTTGGCTATGTTGCTGTAAAAAATGTTGGATTTTTTGACCTTCATGGTGGCGACTTGCTAGCAACTGATCTAGAGCCTCTTTCATCCCTTCAGTAAGATGTGTATGCAACGCCTGCACATTAATTTGTGGATGACGCAATACACCTGGCCAATGTAGTAAAGTGCCAACGCTAAGTGGCTGCAAAGTTTTGTCCTGTGCTTGAATCTGTCGACTTAACGCTAAAACATGGGCTAAATAGGCTTCATCAATATCCACGACACGCTCTTCTTCTGACATCGGATCCCATGCAATACGACACTCCACTTTACCACGCAAAATTTTGTCTGCAATTAGATCGCGTAATACGGGCTCTAGCGTACGACAATTCTCTGGTAAGCGTATTTGGATATCTAAATAGCGATAGTTCACCGAGCGTAAAACAATATTGATGCGATAATACGCCCATGCTTTGTCAACTGAAGCAAAACCCGTCATGCTTGATAACATCCTAAATCCCCTTATTTTCATCGTGATTTATTATATGCTCTTGCTCCACTATACTGATGCTTTTTTAAAGATGGGCTAATTTAACCTATGCTAAGCCCCAACTCGCCTTGGCGCATTTGTATTGCACCAATGCTCAATTGGACAGATCGGCATTATCGCTATTTGATGCGACAGATCACACGTCACACACGTCTTTATACTGAAATGGTCACAGCAAACGCCTTATATTTTGGTCAAGCCGATAAACACCTTACTTTTGATCCCATTGAAATGCCACTAGCATTACAAATTGCTGGAGATGAGCCTAAAAAATTAGCTTACTGCGCGCAATTGGCGCAAAAATGGGGTTACGCTGAAGTGAATTTAAACGTTGGTTGCCCAGCATTACGTGCACAACAAGGCAATTTTGGTGCCTGCTTAATGCATCAAGTCAATCGTGTTAAAGAAGGTATTGACGCCATGCGACAAGCAAGCGACATTGAATTATCCATAAAGCATCGTATTGGTTTAGATAATGCGACAGACTACGATTTTTTGACACATTTTGTTGGTACATTATATGAAGCAGGCTGTCAAACTTTTATTGTGCATGCAAGAGTAGCGCTACTGAATGCTTCGCCCAAAAAAAATCGGCAAGTGCCTCCCTTACAGTACGATTGGGTGTATCGGCTCAAACAAGATTATCCCAGCGCCACGATTGTAATCAATGGAGGCATTCAAACCATCGAAGCGATGTATCAGCATTTAAATCATGTAGACGGTGTCATGATTGGACGCAAAGCCTATCGCGAACCTTACTTTTTTGCTTTAATTGATCAAGCTTTCTTTGGCAAAGAAGCAACACCGCCCGATCGATTAAGTCTTGTTCAAATCATGTCGAACTATATTCGCCGAGAAATTCCTAATCCAAGTATCGCTCTAATTCGTACCATCACAAGACATATGCTACATCTTTATCAAGGAGAACCGGGCGCAAAATATTGGCGCTGGCAACTATCTAATCTAGATAAAAGCATTTGCCAAGACCCGAATTGGTTAGACCAAATCGCCCAAGGAATCGATCATCACAAAGCTTCATCATGATGCCCTATAAAGCGCTTTTGAGCTAATTGGCAAATTGTTAGACATAGCTTAGCAAAAGAAATACCTGAAGCTGTAGCTGCTTGGGGTAGTAAACTTTGTTGCGTCATCCCTGGCAGCGAATTAATTTCTAAACACCATAATTGACCCGATTCATCTAAACGAAAATCGGTTCGACTATAGCCGTATAAACCTAATGCTTCATGTAATACTTCAGCGTAGCGTTTAGCTTGTTGCGCAATTTTGGGTGTGACGTCTGCTGGAAATATTTCACGCACTACACCTGGTTGATATTTGGCTTGGTAGTCAAATTCACTATCTTTGGGTAAAACAATTTCACCCACTGCAAGGGCTTGGTGATCTAAAACCCCTGCCGTTATTTCTCGCCCCGCGATAAACTTTTCAATGATGACCGCTTCATCAAATTGTTTAGCGCGATGAATAGCTGCACTCAAGGCCGCTTGATTGCGAACCACCGATAGACCAACCGTAGAGCCTTGCTGATTGGGCTTAACGATAAGCGGTAAACCTAATAATGAAATGATATCTTCTTTATGGTTTGGGTCAGCTAATATCCAATCGGGCGTTGGAATTTGATGACATGCCATGATTTTTTTGGATAAAGCTTTATCAAAGGCACAAGCGCTGGCTAAATGACCACTACCAGTGTAAGGTTTTTTGATCAAATCGAAAAAAGCTTGCAATGTACCATTTTCGCCAGAACCACCGTGAAGCGCTAAAAAATAAACATCCACATCCTTTAATTTAGGCGATGTCATCACATTATCGATAAAGGTTAGCCAAGAAAATACTTGCGTTGGAGGGGGGGTATCCCCAATGCCAGTTTTTGCTAGTCTTACTTCGTCCTTGGCACTTAATAAACCCGAAGCCGTATCAATCATGAGCGTTTCAACAGCAATACTGCGCAAGGCTTTGGCAATTTGGAAGCCACTTGCAATTGAAATATCGCGCTCTTCGCTATCTCCTCCCACTACCACAGCTACTTTCATCATCCATACCCTATTTAAAAAAAATTCGCCCTATTCCACCGTAACACTTTTGGCTAAATTTCGAGGTTTATCGACATCGGTGCCACGGGTAAGCGCCGTATGGTAGGCTAATAACTGTACCGGAATCAGATGGATAATGGGTGACAAAATATCAACATGGCGCAGCAGGCGAATCATTCGTACGCCAGGCGATTCTACAAAACGACTGTCTTGATCAGCAAAAACAAATAATTCTCCACCTCTAGCCTGTACTTCTTGCATATTGGCTTTCACTTTTTCAAGAAGCTTATCATTTGGTGCAATCACTACAACGGGCATCGCTTCATCAATAAGCGCTAAGGGGCCATGCTTTAATTCTCCAGCAGGATAAGCTTCTGCATGAATATAGGAGACTTCTTTGAGCTTTAAAGCGCCTTCAAGCGCTACAGGATAATGAATGCCACGCCCCAAAAAAAGGGCATGGGCTTTACTAGCCAATATTTGTGCCCAACTTGCAATTTGTGGCGCAAGATTTAAGACATGTTGGACGGAACCGGGGAGTTTTTCTAAGGTTTGCAAGTATGGTTTAAATGCTTCAGATCCCAAGCTTTGTCGTTGTTGAGTCAAAGTAATAGCCAAAGCAAATAATGCAACAAGTTGTGTTGTGAGGGCTTTAGTCGAGGCTACCCCAATTTCTAGGCCAGCTCTTGTATAAAAAACAAAATCGCTGGCACGTGGAATAGCGCTTTCTTTGACATTACAGATGGCAAGGCAAGCACGATGACCTCGTAAGCGTGCAACTTTTTGTGCTTCTAAGGTATCCAATGTTTCACCAGACTGGGAAATAGTTACAATTAAATGCTTAGGGTTCACATAAGCATCGCGATAACGATATTCGCTTGATATTTCAACCGCACAAGGCAATTTAGCAATGGACTCAATCCAATATTTTGCTATCAGACCCGCATAATAACTGGTTCCACAAGCTAGGATTTGAACGCCTTCAATAGTTCTAAAATCTTGATCGGTTGCGCCGAATAAAGCTGGCGTAAATCCGTGATCTTCAATCGCTTCGATAGTATCAGCCAAAACCATGGGCTGCTCATAGATTTCTTTTTGCATGAAATGTTGGTATTGACCCAATTCCATGGTAGTTAAGAGCAGTTCGCTTTGTCGAACGAGTCGTTCGACAGGATCACCCTGAACATCAACAATATGGATAGTTTTAAGGGTTATGCGTGCCATGTCACCTTCTTCTAAGAAAATAATGCGACGCGTCACGGATAAAATAGCGGATAGATCGGAGGCAACAAAATGCTCGCCCTCTCCTATCCCAATTAATAAAGGGCAACCATGTTGTACAGCAATCATTTCTTCGGGTTTATCGGCTGCTATCACACAAATCGCAAAAGCGCCTTGTAGTTGACTTACCGTTTGGCGTACGGCACCCAATAAATCACCTGATGATTGGTAAAAGTCATCAATAAGGTGAGCAATAACTTCGGTGTCGGTTTGGGAAATAAATTGATAACCGCGTCGCATCAGTGATTCACGATGCATTTCATAGTTTTCAATAATACCGTTATGGACTAGCGCAATGCGATTATTAGAAATATGCGGGTGAGCGTTACTCTCGGTAACCCCACCATGCGTTGCCCAACGGGTGTGACCAATACCCAAGCAACCCGTGATGTTAGTTTCTTGAATGAGCGATTCTAGTTGCGCGACTCGGCCAACTTGGCGTGCACAGTATAATTTGCCATGATCTAGAGTTGCAATACCTGAAGAATCATAACCGCGATATTCCAAGCGCTTGAGTCCATCAATAAGTAACGCAACTATATCTCGGCTGGCAACAGCACCTATTACACCACACATAATCTCATGATCTCGAATTACAACAATATACTGATAATTTGCATTGAATAGACTGTATTATACTGATAATGAGTAAAACTATCGGTCGAAATTATTGCAATCAACTCAGCTTAATTTTGCTTATTTATTATTTAAAAAAACTTGTGCTAAGCGCTAGATAAGAACGATAATTGGTGCTTTGTGGTAAAAAAAGGGAAGATTTAATCTTCAAATCGTTTTTTTATTTAAGAAATCATACAGCCAAAAGGTCGTAGGGAGAGTTCTGTGGCATTGCATTTAAAAAAAACCGTTTTGGATTACTTAAAGGAACGCGCCGATGAAAGATTTACTGCCCGAGAAATTGCAGAGTGGATATTTGCTACGTATCCCGAAGAATGTCGAGCCAAAAAAGATAGAAGTCAGGTATTAAAAACCGACATGGATCTAGTCCAACAAATCGTTAGTGAAATTGGTGCATATATACCACCTTGCCAAAAAAACGAACCACAGTTGAAAATAACTGATGATAAACCACGAAAATTTTACTACTCAATATTATCATTGGACGCTAACGAAGCATTAATGGCAGAAAATCCAAGAGAGCAGATCATTGTGATAAGTGATAAAAAAATAATAATGAACATGCAATGTACCCATTAATTTCCCAATATTTAAATAAAGAATTGGGTGTGTTTTCGAAACGCATCAACGAAAAACGCTCATCAAACAGATTGCATGAGAGAAAAAGCAACCATTGGCTGCACCCCGATATTGTCGGAATAGAAGATTTAGGCGTTGAATGGCACCGTGAAGTTCGTGACTGCGTGCAAAAATATTCAGATAAATGCTCTAAATTATGGTCGTTTGAGGCTAAAATGGAAATTAATCGATCAAATGTACGTGAATGTTTTTTTCGGGCAGTTTCCAATTCATCGTGGGCTAATTATGGCTACCTAATTGCCAAAAAGATCACTGGCCAGGGCACACTTAAGGAATTAAGGCTGCTATTTGCGGCACATGGTATTGGTTTAATTCAATTGGATACAGATAATCTAATCAAAAGCCAGATTTTAATTCCTGCACGTGAACGCGATGCTATTGATTGGGATATGGTCAACCGACTATCAAAAGAAAACTCAGATTTTTCTGAATACGTAAGATTGATAAAAGAATTTTGTTTAACGGGCAGATTAAAATCAACTGACTGGGATCTCTAAAATAGCAAGTCAAGGAATCCTATTTTGGAATAATTGTTAGTTATTAAATGATAATTTTTATTTTTATAAAACCATTTTTTTGAACCATTGAAATTCAGAGCGTCTCACTAAGACAGAATATAGGTTATATATTTTTTCTAATTAATTTTCCAACATTACGACTATAAGAACACTCATCCATAGTAAAATAATTAGTGCAACCCAAGAATAAACCATGTTTCCCTTTTCGCTCGACAAGTGCACCACTTTTACAACGCGGGCAAATTTCATAAATTTTTTGACAATCAGCGTTATCGCACTTCATTTGATCTTCATTGTTTATCAAAAAACCAATTCTACAAGAGAAACATGGTTTCGTGGAAAAATGGCATATAGGATAGTTTGAGCAACCAAAAAAAGGTCCGAAATCACCTTTTTTCTCCATCATCATGGCTTGGCATTTTGGACAACGACGGTTGATAGCATGGCCAAGATGGCTCGTATCAACATCAGGATCCTCCATCAATTCTTTAAAAAAAGTTGATTCAGCCATTGAGTCTCCAACTACAAAAATAGTATTTTTTGTTCGTGTTAATGCAACATAAAATAATCTTCTTTCTTCTGCGTGATCAAAATGTTCTTTAGTAGACAGAACAAGCTCAAGGAGTGGATCATCAGCAATTTCGCAAGGAAAAGCATGCTTTCCACTTTTTATGCCAATCAAAATAACGTAATCAGCCTCAGCTCCTTTTGCTTTGTGAATAGTGCTAAATCTCCAAACTAGGTCAGCTCTGAGATGATTTATTTTTTTAAGTTTAATAGGTTGCCATAATATTTATATCTAGCTAAAATCAAAACACTTTGTTTAATTTTTGATTTTGCAACTGGAATATTTTCTAAAATTGAGGTAAGCAGTGTTTAATTTTTGATTTTGCAACTGGAATATTTTCTAAAATTGAGGTAAGCAGTGATTCGTCCATTTTTTCTGAGTGCTATAAAACAACTGATTTTGTGCAATCACTTTTTCTAGCAATAATATCCTTCGTAATCTGTGCGCTATTTCTAAGCAAGAAACGCGACGAAACAGACACGATTTTATCGTTAAATCGAAAAGTTTCCGGCAGGAAATTTAATTCATGACGTCCAAAATACTCATCAAATTTGGTCATGACACTAATATCGCTTCCTGAAAACCTATAAATTGACTGCCAATCATCACCAACAACTACTAATTTTGTGTCATTTGAGTTGCGCAGTAATGCTTTAATAAGGTTAGCGCGCACGATTGAAATATCTTGAAATTCATCAATCAATATATACTTGAAATTTCTAGTAACGGTTCCTTCGTTTAAAGTATTGGCAGCGCAACCAATCATATCGTTGAAATCTATAGCGTGTTCAGCAGCAAGATAGCTTTCGTACCGATCCAAAACATCAATAAAAATATCAAGAAATTTATAAGCACGTGCAGCATTAATATCATTAGATGTTATGCAATGTTTTAAATCTTCAATAGTTCGCGAAGAACCCTTAAAAAGATTTAAGAAAGTTTCCAGCAATTTAGCAAACCCAGAAATGTATCCCGATTCATTAAGTTTATGAAGCAAAGAATCTTTATCTAATGGAGAAAAAATTACGCCACTTTTCTTTAGTTTTTTCTCAAGATTGATAGTTAACTTGCCACTGCGTTTTTCGTAACTAAAAGTTTCAATTAGGTTTGTTTGATGTTCCTTATGAGTTTTAAGTTTTCATTCTCTTGAATCCAAGTATTTTCTTTCATTAATAAAATAAGGCGTTTTACCATTTTCATCAATTGCAAAATGCTCAATGTATATTTGATAATCTGGCAGGTAAAAATCTGGCTTGTATTGTCGATATTCTTTACTATCTACTTTATGTTCGTATTTTTTTCATACAAATAATCAATTCCATTAATATAAAAAAAATTAGCTATATCAAGCTCCTCAAGGCTTCTCACATACTCACCCTTTAATGTCACCGGCTCAACAGATTTAACATAAGAGATGTATTCGCCCATATTCTTAAAATCAAACTGATCTCGATATGGTTTTGCATAGCTTACAAAGAATTCAGTCAACTCAAGATATTTATCTTGATAAATTTCATTGATAGATTGCTCAAGATATTTTAGTAAACTTATTGGGTCCTCGGATAGCTTCGAAAGACTTGGTTTATGATTGTCTATTTCAGCCAGTATTTCTAACCCAAAAGCATGGAATGTCTTAATCGTAATTCCGCTATAAGTTTTGGTAAGTGATCGCTCCAGTTCTTCTTGTATGTCTTTATTGAAAGCGATAATTAAAAGTTCGTGTGGTCTCACCAAACCTTTATCTATAAGATACGCTACTTTAGATTTGATGGTTGTAGTTTTACCAGAACCAGCTGCCGCAACAATTAGTTGCAAATCTTCGTTAACAATAACTGCCTTTCTTTGATTCAACGTCAATCGCGCTGGAAGGTTATCAAAAAATGTTTTATATCGAATAAGTTCTTGCTTTTCAAATTGCGCATTACATTTGATTCGAAATGCATCTTTATCAGTCCTTATTTCGTTCATATTATTAATATGATTGATCAAATCCATCTTATCGGTAAGCAAATCCGATGTTTCTGTGTCCCACAAATACTGTAACTCTTTTTTGGATTCTACGAATTTTTCAACTTCACGATAACTAATCCATCTTTCCCCTCTTGTAGCACCTAGATACCAATCCGTACAGGCTTTTATAAGTTCCGCATTCTTATTATTATTGTTAATAAATTCAAGTGTCGCTTTACGATGCATGTATATAATATCTTTTAATTTTTTGTAGATATTATCTTTTATCCAATCAAAGCTTAATTCTTTTTTATCGGTTAACTTGAACCTAATTTTCTTCCAAATCAGAAAATTAATAGTTTCAATATCTTTAATTTGTTCGTACGGAATTTGATATGTTTTTTTGAATAATTTAACCGTCAAAAAATATCTTCCAGTCGCTAGAAAAATATTGCGAGAAACTTTATTGAATAAACGTAAGAGTAATGTAGGTCGAAATTGGTCAAGCCTAGTCATTTTTTGAGACTACCCGGTTTTCACTTAAATTATTGAGAGTAAAAAGATCAACAACTAACGCGATGGCAATGATGCCATGAAAGTCATTGGATAAACTTGAAATATATTATTTAAAACCACACCCTCCTCATCATAGAGAAAAGAAGTCAATAATATTTGATTAAGCAACACTAAGATGGTGGCCAGGGACAGAATCGAACTGCCGACACGAGGATCTTCAGTCCACTGCTCTACCAACTGAGCTACCTGGCCAACGCACAACTTTATAAGAACTTTAAGCAGATTCTACAAGATTTCATTAATTATGACCATAACTAGTTTTTCAGGGGTCACTTAAAAAATCTCAATGATTCAATTTAGACTCAGCTTCCCCCAAGACAATATTCACCGCTAAAACATCGGTATTGTCATGACTTTGCACTTCTACTTTAATATTATCTTGATCCACAGCTACATATTTTGCAATCACTTTCACCAAATCGCGCTGTAATGCAGGCAAGTAGTCAGGTACTGCAGAGCGTCCGCCTCGTTCATGCGCTAAGATAATTTGCAATCGCTCTCGTGCAATATTAGCACTAGATTGGCGTCGACCAAAAATCAAATGGCGTTTACTTAAAATCAGATCAATTAAAGCATTCATAATCTACTTTCCAAAAATACGTTTTAGGAGGCTTTGCTTAGGCGTATCAATAAAACGCATTGGTTTTTGTTCGCCCAAAAAGCGTGCCACCATATCTTGATAAGCCTCTGAAACATCGCTACCTGCCAAATGAATGACAGGGGAACCCGCATTAGAGGACTGCAAAACTGACTGGGATTCGGGGATTACACCAAGAAGTGGTATACGTAGAATTTCCTGGATATCTTCTACTGATAACATCTCACCCTTCTGGACACGATGCGGTGAATAGCGCGTAACCAATAAATGCTCGATGACTGGTTTTTCATTTTTCTCAGCGTGCAGTGATTTAGAAGCCAAAATACCTAAGATCCGATCTGAATCCCGTACCGATGAAATTTCTGGGTTTGTTGCAACAATTGCTTCATCGGCAAAATAAAGGGCGAGCAATGCTCCTTTCTCAATTCCGGCAGGCGAATCACACACAATATACTCAAACGCCATATCGGCTAGCTCTTTGAGCGTACGCTCTACTCCCTCCTTGGTTAATGCATCTTTATCGCGCGTTTGAGAGGCAGGTAATATATAGAGCTGATCTGCATTTTTATCTTTAATTAATGCCTGATTAAGCGTGGCTTCTTGATTAATAACGTTGACAAAATCATAAACAACGCGACGCTCACAGCCCATAATCAAATCTAAATTACGTAACCCCACATCAAAATCAATCACGACAGTTTTATGACCACGTAATGCTAGCCCCGACGCAAAACTTGCGCTAGTTGTCGTTTTTCCTACGCCACCCTTGCCCGATGTTACAACAATAATTTTTGCCACCGATTTTCACCTCATGATACAAAGATAATTAAATGGTTATGACAGACATTACTAATCGATCTTTTTCAAGATGCACTTGCACCGTCTTATGATGCATACTACTAGGTAATTCTTGATCCAATGTCCTATAAATACCCGCTATAGAAATTAATTCCCCCTCCATCGATTGGACAAAAATTCTTGCGTTTTTATCTCCCTTTGCCCCAGCAAGCGCCCTTCCTCTTAAGGGGGCATAGATATGAATATGTCCGTCCGCCGCAACCTCTGCACCCGCATTCACAATATTCAGGACAATTAAATCCTGATTTTGTGCATAAATTTGTTGACCTGTTCGAACAGGATGCCGCACAACCATTGCCGATCCTGCTCGTGATTTAACCTGTAAACTATGTAAGCGAGGCTGGCAAAACCCCAAACCTTGGTCTTTAGCAATGACTTCAAAACGTACATCAGGATGATAAAGCGCCACGATCGATACACCATTTTCTTTAAAAATGATCAATAATTTTGCTAAATCAAGCGATTCTGGTGTTTTAGCAACACTAACATCCAACAAAAAACTTGCGCTAAGCATATTTTTGTTATCGATAGCAAGTTTTTTGTGGAGTGCATCGGCAATCTCCTCTGGTTGGATTGACCGCAACACAATTGACATCAAATCAACAGTCGTTGATTTGATGTCAAAAGCACGCCGACCATGTAAAGCAGCAACACCCATTGAATATCTTAAGTTAACAATAAAACACAATGCAATAATCTTAAAGCAAGCAATTAACCAACCCAGCGATAGGTAAAATTAACAGCTGTCGTTGCTTCGCAGCAATTATTGTGACATCCACTGCATGCATGTTGTGCACAGGCTGGCTCGATATCATCCATAGACTGTACGCGACCTTTACTTATCCAGTACTCTAACATACCTTGCGCAGCCCCCTCTGGAATATCAAAATGCAAAGCAACGTCCTTCAAGCTTGCCTGCTTCACCTTTCTTAAATAATCCCGTAGAGCGATCAACATGCTCGTTTCAATTCAATGGTGGCACGATAACTTGCCCTAGCGGATCGACCGTATCGGCGAAGGATAGCAAAAATCACGATAAATGCTACCGTTATCCCACCTAACCAACCCGATGATTGAGCTGGGGTAACAAAAATATTTACTGCTTGATAGTAAAAAGTAGCCAACATCCACGCAGTAGCAAAGGTCCATACACCCACCAAAGCTGTCCACTTAGCATTCGTCTCGCGATATACAGCACCCAATGCGGCAACACAGGGTGTATAGAGCAAAGTAAAGATCAAAAAAGCAATCACTGAGGCTTGCGTACCAAAAGACTGATGAATTTTGCTCATTGTCTGATATTCAACGTCTTGCTCCTCTGCAACAGCCCGAATACTGTTTTGGCCATCAAATAGAGTTGAAATAAGTGGCAACGCATCCAAAGCAAAAAGACTTTTCAGATTTTCTGGAATCGTCAAAAAAGCCTCTTTGGTACTTGCCCATAAATCAAATTGAGCGTTTTCTTCAGAAGCAGTAACAGGTTCACCCATTTGACTATAAAGCGCATTCAGGGTACCGATAACCGCCTCTTTAGCAAAGATACCCGTGACGATACCAACTGTTGCTGGCCAGTTATCTGCCTGTACACCCAATGGCGCAAAAAATGGCGAGACAGTTTTAGCAATCTGTGATAACACCGATTGCTCAGTATCCTCGTGACCAAAGGTACCTTCTTTACCTAAAGAATTAAAGAAACTCAAAATGACAACCATCAATACAATGACCTTACCAGCACGAATCACAAAACTTTTCAAGCGATCCCATGTCGTACAAAGTAAGTTACGTAAGATTGGTATACGGTAAGGCGGCAATTCCATGATAAAAGGAGCAGCTCCGCCTGGTAGTATCGTATGTTTCAAAATAATACCCGTCACAATCGCAACAACAATACCGCCTATATACAACCCGAAAACAATATTGTGTCCACTTAATGGAAAGAAAATAGCAACCAATAATGCATAAACAGGTAACCTTGCTCCGCATGACATGTAGGGAATCATCATGATTGACATTAAGCGTTCCCTTTTATTTTCAAGGGTACGAGTACCCATGATAGCAGGTACGTTACAACCAAAGCCAACAAGCATCGGTACAAAAGCCTTACCGGGTAATCCTAAAACACGCATACCACGATCAACAACCATCGCTGCCCTTGCTAGGTACCCTGAGTCTTCCAAGAAGGACAAACATAAAAACATAGCACCAATCACTGGCACAAAAGTAGCTACCGTTTGAATACCACCACCTAAACCATTCGATAGGACGGTAATAAGCCAACTTGGCGCTTCGATTTGATTGAGCAAGTGCGCAATGCCTTCTACACATAATGCCCCAAATAAAATATCAAAAAAATCAATAAACGCAGAACCAAAATTGATAGCAATCCAAAACATCACGTACATCACACCTAAGAAGATAGGAATACCAGTTAGGTTACCTAGGGCAAAGCGATCCAGTCGTCCAATCAAACGCTTATTAGCTTGATAGGGTCGGCTGATGGTACGACGACATAAGTGATCAATAGCACTGTATCGAGCGCTGGCTAGAGCAACATCCATTTCGCCATCATAGGCATCGGATAAGGTTTGCCAACAAACATCAAACGCTTTTTGTTCAGCTTTATTGAGCCATTTTGCACCACGATGTAGTAGTAGCTCAAAAAGTGCCCAACGCGTCATGGTATGAATACGACTTTTGCTTGGTAACGCACCCAAAAATTGTTGTAAGGCAACGGACTGTTTTTTGTCTAAAATATTCAACTTAGGAACCGGACAAAGGGGAGAAGCCATAGACTCAGCAATAGTTTGGCGAAGTTGATCCAACCCTTCTTTGCGACTTGCAGAAATAGGAATAACCGGGCAGCCCAACGCATCAGATAATTGTTGGATATCAATTTTTTCATTGTTATGACGCACAGCATCCATCATATTTAACACAACAATCATGGGATGATTTAAATCCAACAGTTGCATCGTTAAATAAAGCCCACGCTGTAGATTAGTCGCATCAACGATATTAAGTAACAGGCTATCTGGTGCAGATAAAACAAAGCGCCGTACAATCAATTCATCTTCTGCAATACCTTCTTCCTTGCTTTCAATAGCATAGGTACCCGGCAAATCAATCACATCAAAACGCTTATTTTGATAGGCATAGTAACCACTTTTCTTATCAACAGTTACCCCTGGCCAATTGCCTGTATATTGATGCGAACCTGTTAGCATGTTAAAAAGCGTCGTTTTGCCGCAATTCGGATTACCGATTAACGCAAGATTAGCCAACATATTCGCACTCCTCAACATCAATTGTCGCCGCTTCACTACGCCGTAAACAAAGACGAGTGCCACACACTTCAATTTCCAATGGATCACCCAGTGGTGCTGCCTGAACCATAGTCACCAAAGCACCCGGTATAACCCCCACGGCAAGAAGCTTCCTACGAAATGGCAAGGCATCTTTCGTTAATTGAGTAATTTTTGCACTACAACCGCAAGCTAACGCTTCGAGTGTCTTGGAAGACATGATGAGACTCTCTTTCCTTCATTTAAAAACCTGTTAACACCTTGAGTTTACAATAATTCTAGTGCTAAATCCACTGTCCATCAGGACTTGTCAATAATCGCTCTAGTAGTTCCTAACTTAAACCGTAACGTAACGCGATCTCCATGGGTCAATTCATCAGGCGCATAAACAGGCGTGCCATCTAATTTGCTCACTGCTACGTAGCCCTTTTGCAGAATCAAATCTGGATTTAATCCAGAAAGTTGAAGATGACATCGATTCACTTTTTCAGTTAGGTAGTTTAGTTTTTGCCGCATCGCATGCTGTAATTTCATCTGTATCTGCTCAATACGATTATTAGCAGGTGCAAGATCCGGTATTTGTTGTCGCAAATACAATGTTGTGTGCGTTAATCGCGTTTGACAATTGCGTAAATGTTGAAAAACAACCTGCGTTAATTGCGTATAAATACCCATCAATCTGTCACGCTGATTTACCCATTTACGCCAAGGAGAAATAAGGCGAGACGCCATATGATCTAGCCGCTGCGCTTTATTGTTAATTTGCCATATAAGGGTACGTTGTAAATTGGAGCGAGCATGATCCAACTGTTTTTGCAAGGTAATATAATCTGAAGATGCCGCAGTCGCCGCTGCGGTAGGCGTAGCGGCTCGGTAATCAGCCGCGAAATCACAAAGTGTAATATCCGTTTCATGACCCACTCCGCTGATTGTCGGGATAGATGAAGTAGTTATTGTGCGTACCACCGCTTCATCATTAAAAGCCGCTAAATCTTCAATACTGCCACCACCACGACAAATAATTAGTACATCTACTTCTTTACGTTGATTAGCCATTTGAATGGCTTGGATAATTTGTAGCGGTGCATCAATACCCTGCACGGATGTTGGGTATAGAATAATAGGTAAACCAGCAGCTTGTTTTTGAATGGTACTCACCACATCTCTTAGCACCGAAGCATGCATGGATGTGATAACACCAATAGCCCGTGGGTAAGAGGGTAAAGGGCGTTTTTTACCAACATCAAAAAGCCCCTCTTGAAACAGCTTATTTTTAAGTTGATTAAATGCCTCGTAGAGTTTGCCAAGCCCAGCTTCTCTGATGACTTCAACAGTAATTTGAAATTCGCCACGTGGTTCGTAAAGCGACACCTGCCCATACAGCTCAACTTGCCCTCCATTGCTTGGCGTGAAGGCTAGTTTCGCCAATTGATACCGAAATATTACACACCGTACTTGTGCTTTGTCATCTTTAAGAGAAAAGTAAGCATGGCCAGAAGAGGATAGAGCCCAGTTGGATATTTCGCCACCGATCCATTGGTGCGGCATATAACCTTCCAAAATAGCTCTGGCTAGACTATTTAATTCAGAAACACGGATAACTGTTTTGGGTAGTTTTAATGAGGCTGTTGGATCAATCAATGAACTCAGTTTCATATCAGACGATCTAATCGCATTATCTTCATTTAAGTAATGTATTAAGTTTTAAAATCATATTAGCATTTTGCACAAAAGATCATTTCGGTTTAGACTGGTCATTATTAACCAATTTGTCATGCATAATAGCGTCATGGATACAAAATTCTTGGCTATTCTAGTTTGCCCTTTATGTAAAGGCAAACTCACCTATCATCCAGATGACCAAGAATTAATCTGCTACACACATCGTCTAGCTTACTCAATACGAGAAGATATCCCAGTAATGTTGCCTCAGGAAGCGCGCCCATTAAATGATAACGAAATTAAACCAACCATTAAACACACATAAAATTACTTAAAACACCTTATGAAGCTTATCCTACTTGGACCACCTGGTGCTGGTAAAGGCACACAATCACATTTTATCCAAACGCAATATGGTATCTTGCAAATTTCAACGGGTGATATTTTACGACAAGCTATTCGACATCAAACTCCACTAGGTAAAATCGCTAAGGAAACTGTTGATAAGGGTCAATTGGTCACTGACGATGTTGTCATAGGGTTGATGTTAACACGCATTGCTGAATCGGACTGTCAGACTGGATTTTTATTAGATGGCTTTCCGCGCAATTTAGCGCAAGCACTTGCCTTAAAAAAGGCCGCTATCACAATGGACTATGTTATTGAAATTGCTGTACCCGATCAAGTACTCGTTAATCGCCTTGCTGGTCGCCGTATACATCCTGCTTCAGGGCGCACCTATCATACTTTATTTAATCCACCTCGGAAGCCTGATCAAGATGATCTGACTGGGGAGCCACTTATACAGCGACCAGATGATGAAGAAACCACGATCAAAGAGCGTTTATCGGTATACCATAATGAAACGAAAATCCTCGTTGATTTTTATCAAAACGAAGCGCGCAATACCGGTAAGCCATGCTATCAGCGTGTAGATGGTACGCAACCAATTGAAGTGGTTAAACATACCATTTTTCAGGTCATTGGAACACCATCACTTTAACCGCTATTACGAAATCCTGCTGCAATACCGTTAATAGTATGATGAATGATAAAAAGCACTTCTTTATCATTTGGTTGCTGGCGAAACCGTTCAAGTAATTTGATTTGAACCCAATTTAATGCGTTCAAATAAGGCAGTCGAATGGATAAGCTATGCGCTAAAGCAGCGTTGTTTTCTAGTAACATAGTCTGGTTAGCAATCCACAAAAAAGCCTGATGCGTGCGATGCCATTCTTGTTCAATTAAACCAAAAATCGCTTCAGCATTTTGTTTATCAGATACCAGTTTCGTGTAGCGCTTAGCAATCGTCATGTCTGTTTTGGCCAATACCTGCTCTAAATTAGAAAGTACCATTTGAAAAAAAGCAGAGCGTTGATATAAATTCTTTAAATGCTGGCGACCGGCTTGACCATGCTTGGCAATAAACATATCAAAAGCACTACCAAAACCAAACCAGCCTGGCAGCATGGTACGAGATTGTGACCAAGAAAATACCCAAGGAATAGCACGTAAATCTTTAAATGAAGATAAATTTTTGCGTGAAACGGGGCGACTGCCAATATTCAATTTAGCAATTTCTTTGATCGGGCACGCTTCTAGAAAATACTGCATAAAGCCTGGCTTTTCAATTAATGCACGATAGGTCTGATAGGCATAACCTGATAATTCATCCATGATATGGATATCTTTGTCGGTAATGGGTTTGCTTAGCAGACTTGCTTCAATTGTAGCCGTTACAATCGCTTCTAAATTACGTGTACTGTTATGTTCATCAGCATATTTAGAAGTAATGACTTCTCCTTGTTCGGTAATACGCAGCCTACCGATCACAGAGCCTTTCGGCTGTGCAATAATGGCCTGATAAGAAGGCCCACCACCGCGCCCAACTGATCCACCACGACCGTGAAAAAGTTGCAGCTTAACACCGAACTGCGCAAATACTTTAACCAGTCTTGCTTCGGCTCGATAGAGTACCCACTGGCTCGTCAAATAGCCACCATCTTTATTGCTATCTGAATAACCCAACATCACTTCTTGACAATTTCCAGCATGGTGAAGTAATGAGCGATACCAAGGAATATTGAAAAGTTTTTGCATAATCTGGTCGCATTGATGCAATACCTTAATGGTCTCAAACAAGGGCACTAATTGAATGTGTGTTCTAGGAATATTATGGTCTAAATAAATGAGCCCTGTTTCTTTACAGATAAGTGCTAAAGCTAAAATTTCACTCACCTGTGAACAATGTGAAATGATGCTTTGCGTAATGGCTTGGGCACCAAAACGCATTTTGATATTAGCTGCTGATCGAAAAACGGCTAATTCTTTTTGGCTCTCCTTACTATAGGACAATAAGTCAGAGTAAAGCGGTCGTGGTTTAGAGAGCTCTCGGACAAGCACCGTTATTTTTTGTGTTTCATCCAGCTCAAGATAGCATTCGAGGCCTGCTTGTTGAAATAACTCATTGACCAATAATTGATGTGATAAAGCATGCTGTCGCAAATCAACGGGCATTAAATAAAAACCAAAAATAGTCACCGATCGCTGTAATTTAGCTAGCGAACCACTGACTAAAAGTTCACTACCGTGCGAAATTAATGAATCGGATAGCACGTGAAGATCCGCAAGAAAGGCATCAGCATTTAGATAAGCATCCTTAGGATCGCGTTGCTTCGGAACATTCAAATTTAAAGATAAAGCAGTCGCCGATAAACGCTGCTCAATTCTTGCAATAGCACGCCGATATGGCTCTTCAAAACGGGCTTTAGTGTAGTCAGGCGAAACACTAGCGAGTGCCTCTAGTTCGGGTGACACAGTGACTTCACGTACAGACAAAGACAACTCTCGATAAAGCACATGCAGCACTTCAAAATAATGCTGAAATAGTACTTCTCCTTGCCGCTTAAAAGTATGCTGTAATACCCTATAACCAATGAGTGGGTTTCCGTCTCGATCCCCTCCTATCCAACTGCCAATTTTTAGAAACGACGGTATGGCTGGTAGAGCTGTTTTTTTCCATAGCGCTTTGAGGGAAGTTTCCAGCTTTTGATAAAAACGTGGTAACACAGCAAAAAAAGATAGAGGATAGTACAGTACGCCGTTTTCAATTTCATTAGATACGGTCATTTCAAAGGAGCGAATAGCAGAAGTTTGCCAAAGCATAAGGATGGTGCGTTGCATTTTTTTAATAATCACCAACCTTTCTTCCTCAATAAGATCATCCTTATCCAATTGATGTAAAAAATTACGCACGGCTCGTTGGCCATCTAAGATACTTTGGCGTTGCACTTCAGTAGGATGTGCAGTCAACACAGGTACGATATTTGCTTGTTCTATCAAAGCAAATAAACGCTTCACTGATACTTTTTTTGTTTTTAATTTCTGTAAAGTATACTGAAGACTGCCTTGACGATGGGATGATCCAAGCAATAAATGTGCTCGGCGGCGACGCTCTCGATGGACATCTTCAGCAATGTTATAAAGTTGCGTATAAAGCGAGCAAGCATGGGCAAGAGCAGCCACTGATCGCAAATCTAGTGATGCTAAAGAACTTTCAATAATTTTTTCGGTAGCCTTGCTACTTGCTAGCAACTGCATCAACTTAAAAACATGCTTACCAGCGTGTCGTAAAATGATTTCGCCGAACAATTGATCAAGAAGCGCTAAATCGCGTTGAATAGGTAAATCTTTATCCGGTTGCATGTCGGTTATATCAATCTATCCTTAGATAGGTAGGTAGCCGTATTATAAGCGATCCTAGAACACCTCTTGCAATATTGGTTACGAAAAAAATAAAGAGTCGATGCAAGGCTAAAGTGTCGCTTGGTTATTTATGTAAATACGACTAAAATGGCATCCGAATAACAAATATTGGGATCGTGACATGGAATTTGCTATAAAAAGTAGCTCGTCAGCAAGCATCGCAAAGAACTGGGTAATTGTCGGAGTATATGAAGACGGTACAATGCCCTTACGTACACAAGAGTTGGACAATTTATCGAGTCATGTCATTAGCGATGCGATACAAGCAAAAGAATTACGTGGCAAAACAGCAGCTTATTTAATTTTCCCATGTAGAAAAATAATCGGCATAGGTCTTGGCGCAAAAGATCGAATTAATTTATCTTCTTATCGCAAAATACTAAAAAGTGCAGCACAAGCACTTAAAAAAACACAAGCTACGCATGTCATCAATTATTTGACCGAACTGTCGGTTAAAGATTGTAAAATAGGTCATCAAATAGCCGAAGCCATCAGCCTATTTGAAGATCAGTACTATCAGTTTCGCCAATTTAAGACGCAGCAAAATGAGCACAATTTTCCGCTACGCAAAGTTACTTTGGTTGTGCCTACTCAAGCCATTCAAGAAGCAAGAATGGGTCTTATTAATGGGCAAGCCATTGCACAAGGCGTAACATTAACTAAAAACTTAGCAAATCTACCTAGCAATATTTGCACACCAGACTATCTAGCTAACCAAGCTTGTCAACTTGCTAAAAAAACAAAAATCAAAGTAAAAGTACTCAAAGAAAAAGAGCTGATAAAGTTAAATATGAACGCCCTTTTAGCCGTGGCTAAAGGAAGCGTTGAATCGCCTCGATTGATTGTGTTGAACTACCAATATGCAACATCCAAAAAAACCAAACCTATTGTTTTAGTTGGTAAGGGTATCACTTTTGATTCGGGTGGTATCTCGCTTAAACCAGCGCTTAACATGGAAAACATGAAATTTGATATGTGTGGTGCCGCTTCTGTTTTGGGTACTTTTCAGGCTGTTGCAACAATGAAACTACCAATTAATTTAATCGGTCTTATTCCCACCTGTGAGAATTTGCCAAGCGGCCATGCCTGTAAGCCTGGTGATATTATTAAGACAATGAGTGGTATGACGGTAGAAATCTTTAATACCGATGCAGAAGGTCGCTTAATTTTATGTGATGCGCTACATTACGCAAAACAATTTAATCCACAATACGTCGTTGATATTGCTACCTTAACCGGAGCTTGTTTGATGACCTTTGGCCATATTGCCAGCGCTTTATTTGCCAACTGTGATGATTTGATCAAAAAAATAGTGGACGCTTCCGAGCAAAGCGGAGATCGCACTTGGCCTATGCCATTATGGGAAGATTACGATCAACAAATTAAAGGGCGGTTAGCTGATCTTGTTAATATTGGTGGTCCAACAGCTGGTTCCATTACAGCAGCAAAATTTCTGTCGCATTTTACTAAAGCATATCATTGGGCACATTTAGATATTGCTGGTATTGCTTATACGAAAGATAAATATGCAACAGGGCGACCAGTGCCATTACTTGTCCAGTTTTTACAGCAATACGCTTTAGAGCTTTAAGTTCAACTATGTCACGCGTTGACTTTTACTATCCTTTAGCAGATGTTATGGCTTTTGCAAGGAAGCTCTTACAAACTGCCTATCACAGGCAGAACCGTGTCTTTGTATTGCTTGCTAATGCTAGCGTGCTGCAAGATTTTAGTGTGCGTTTATGGTGTTTGAAAGATGATGCGTTTGTGCCGCATTGCGATATCCAAGCTAAAGAAGCGTCCGAAACACCTATCATTTTGGGAACAAGTATCCTGGAGCATAATGAAAAATTACCAGCTATTTTGCTGAACTTGACTGAGGATGCCAACCCTAAAAATTATGCCATGTCTTTTGAGCGAGTGTTAGAAATGACGCAAAATACTAAAGAATCACAAGCTGTTGCTCATGAACGGCTTATATATTACCAAAATCAAGCATTTGAAATATACCAGCATGATATGTCAGCAAGTTTGGTAGGATAAACATTCATCGTATGAAGAGGGATTTCCTATCAAATCTATCTTAACTGTAAGATGGTCATTATTCTTTGCAGTACTCGCCTTATGTTGTCATGGCTGTACATCTCAACACTTGCCCGACTCTATCTCTTCACGATTGACCGTGGCAAGCTATCACCCAACACAATTTTCAAACTTGCCCAATTGGCCTGGTCAGTTAACCCAAGCCACCATGAATACTTTTCTAAAAAGTTGTATTAAGCTGACTCATCAACCACATTGGCAAGATGTGTGCAAAAAAGCCAAAGCGCTTTCACAAGAACCTAAAGCTTGGCGAGCTTTTTTTGAAACCGAATTTACGCCCTGGCAAATCGTTACACCATCAACTAATTATGGTCTTATCACCGGATACTATGAACCCCTTTTAAGGGGTGAACGTCTACCTCGCAAAAATACACCCTATTCTATCTATGGAATTCCAAAGGATATGTGGCAAGTACTCTTCCCTAACACTTTACATGATCGGTCTGTTTTAGTAGTACGCCCCTTAGCAAATCAAAAAATGGCAGTTATCGCCAATCGAATAAAACCTGACAAAAATGAATATATCCTTTACCCGAAGAAATTTTGGTTTGATCGCCAAACTACGATCTTATCAACGCGCATGGTAGGCAATGAACTCATTCCCTACTACACACGTAGCGAAATACACCAAGGCTATGGCGTGAAAGATGCACCTGTTATAGCATGGCTAGAAAATTGGGTAGATTTGGCTTATTTGCAAATACAAGGCTCGGGACGCATACAGCTAGAGGACAACCATACAATTCGGATCAGTTATGCGGCTAGTAACGGCCATCCCTTTGTATCAATCGCTAAATGGCTGATAAAATCACAAAAACTAAGTACCATTCAAGCTTCCCAAACTGGCATCAAGCGCTGGCTTAATAAGCATCCTACTGAATTTAAAAAAATATTGACTGTTAATCCACATTACGTTTTCTTCAAAGAGGCACGCATCGCCGAAGAAGAAGGTCCTATTGGTGCTTTAGGGGTTCCATTAAGTAGCACGCTAAGTGTTGCAGTTGATGAGCGTTATATACCGCTTGGCGCTCCCGTTTATATCGCCACACAACATACTACTACCAACCAATTGGTTTTTGCTCAAGATAAAGGAAGCGCGATTAAAGGACCACTTAGACTGGATTGGTTTTTGGGATACGGAAAACAAGCGGGACTTAAAGCCGAGAAAATGCACCAGCTAGGTAGTGTTTGGTTATTTTTACCCAATCATGTTGTGCCATCCGATATAGGACTTGATGCTGATTAGCAAGTACTACAACTCAACCTGGGCACCTAATTCGACAACACGGTCTAAAGGAATCTGAAAAAAATCTGTTGGTCTTAAAGCATTCTTGCTCATCCAAATAAATAAACGTTCGCGCCAAGGTGCCATGCCAGGACGCGATGTAGAAATAAGCGCTTCTTTGGATAAGAAAAATGATGTTTCCATCAGATAAAATGATAACCCTCTTTCTGCACAAGCAGTAATGATACTAGGTATATTAGGCGTTTCTTTAAAACCATAGCGCGCAACAACGCGCGAGAATGTTGGTGACAGAGAACTTACCTCCACACGTTCAGCAGACCCAATAAAAGGTACATCCTCCGTTTTAATCGTCATGATCACAACACGCTCATGCAATACCTTATTGTGTTTTAGGTTATGTAATAAAGCATGTGGCACACCCTTAGCAGTTCTATCTAGGAAGATAGCGGTACCCTGAACACGTTGGGGAGTTGATATTTCTACTTCTTTGATGAAAGCTTGGAGCGGTAAAGCTTGCTCTTGAATACGTTGAGAAAGTATTCGGCGTCCACGCCACCATGTGCTCATCAATGTAAAGATCAATGCACCAATCACAAGTGGTAACCATCCTCCATGCATAATTTTAAAGATATTAGCACTGAAAAAGACCAGATCAATCGCCAAGAAAAGACCGGTTAGCCCCCCCGCTACAAAAATTGGCCAATGCCAATGCCGATGCATCACCACGAAGAAAAGTAAAGTAGAAGTAAGCATCGTACCGGTTACCGCAATACCATAAGCCGCTGCCAAATGGCTGGACGAGCGAAAATCCAACACAATCACTAAGACAATGGCCAATAATACCCAATTAATAAAAGGCAAATAAATTTGACCCATTTCTTGTACAGAAGTATGACGAATTTGCATGCGTGGACAAAAACCCAGCTGTATAGCTTGACGCGTTAAAGAGTAAGCTCCAGAAATAACCGATTGCGAAGCAATAACCGTTGCAATAGTAGCCAAACAAACCAAGGGAAGAAGCGCCCAATTGGGTGCTAATAAGAAAAACGGGCTCTCTGCTAGTGCTTCAGGGTGACGCAGTAATAAAGCGCCCTGCCCAAGGTAATTTAAAACTAAACTCGGTAAGACAAGACTAAACCATGCATATTGGATTGGACGACGTCCAAAATGACCCATATCAGCATAGAGTGCTTCGGCACCTGTGAGAGCTAATACAACGGCTCCTAATCCCAACAAGGAATGGCTGCCATAGGTCCATATAAAATGGATGCCGTGCCAAGGATTTAAAGCAAACAAGATGCTAGGCATTTGCCAAATATTAAGTAGGCCTAGTATAGCAAGCGTCAAAAACCATATAAACATAATAGGGCCAAAACAAATCCCTACCCTCGCTGTACCAAAACGCTGAATCAAAAACAAAACCAGTAAAATCACGATAGCCATCGGCAACACATAAGGCGCCAATGCCACATTAACAATTTGCAATCCTTCAGAAGCAGACAACACAGAAATAGCAGGCGTAATGGCAGAGTCACCATAAAACAAAGCAGTACCCATCAAACCCAATAAGATAACAACCCAGCGTGCACTAAGCCGCAGTCGCTTACGTGCCAACGCCATTAATACCATGATGCCACCTTCTTGATGGCTGTCTGCTTTCAAAATAAATAGGACATATTTGAAGCAAACCACCAACATAATGGCCCAAAAAATTAGCGATATAAATCCCAATACATTGAAGGGCTCAGCAGACAAACCTTCTGCTAAAAAACATTCTTTGACAGCATATAACGGGCTTGTACCAATATCGCCGTACACGACACCAAGTGCTGCAAGCGTGATACCAGTAAGTGACTGATTACGGATTGCAAATTCAGTAGACATAAAACCAATGAAGAGCCTGAAAGTCGCCATTGTGGCTGACAAAGTGATAAGATGCAAATCTTTTAAAGAGAATAGTGGTTGTTTTTGCCATGGATACTGACAATCAGTAATTCCTATTCACCCAACCGTAACGGCTAATATTTATTGGGATGTTTGTATGCGTGCTTCTGCATTTTTTATGCCTACTTCTAAAGAAACTCCCGCTGAAGCAGAATTAATCAGTCATAAACTGATGCTGCGGGCAGGTTTAATCAAAAGGGTGGCAGCAGGTATCTATACATGGATGCCTTTAGGGTTATTGGTATTACGCAAAGTGGAAGCTATTGTACGCGAGGAAATGAATAAAATTGGCGCAATAGAATTACTCATGCCCGCTCTTCAACCTGCTGAATTATGGCAAACTTCAGGTCGCTGGACATTATATGACCAAGAGCTCTTACGATTAAAAGATCGGCATGAACGCGATCTTTGCATCGGGCCTACTTATGAAGAAGTGATCACAGATTTAGTGAAAAAAGAAATCAGACACCATAAACAATTACCGCTGATTTTTTACCAAATTCAAACAAAATTTCGTGATGAAATCCGTCCACGTTTTGGCGTTATGCGTGCGCGGGAATTCATGATGAAAGACGCTTATTCTTTCCACGCTGATAAAACTTGCCTACAAAAAACTTATCAACGGTTATATGATAGCTATTGTCGTATTTTTACAAGAATTGGGTTTCAATTTCGCACAGTCGTTGCAGACACAGGAACAATCGGCGGGTCTTTTTCTCATGAATTTCAAGTGCTAGCCGATACGGGGGAAGATATAGTCGCTTATTGCCTACATTCCGATTACGCTGCCAATATTGAATTAGCTGCCATCCATCCCCCCAAATCTACTATAAGACCAACACCTACTCTTCCTATACAAAAAGTACATACACCCGCAATTAAAACGATTGAAGATTTATCGAAATTTTTGCACTGCCCTGCATCGGCTGTAATCAAATCAATTGTAGTTGATGGTGAAAAAAGCGAGCAACCCGTATTACTATTACTACGTGGCGACAATGTACTAAATGAAGCAAAAGCAAGTAAATTACCCGGCATTAAATCTCCTCTAACGTTTTCTAGCATAACAACAATTCAACAGTATTTTGGTGCTGAACCGGGTTTTGTCGGACCCATTCCGTTTTCGGGTTTGGTCTACGCAGATTACAACTTAATAAATCAGTCGGACTGGATAACAGGCGCTAATCAAAATCACTACCATTTTATGGGCGCAAATTTTGGACGCGATTGCCCAGAACCTATTTTTGTTGATCTACGTCAGGCTGAGACAGGCGATCCAAGCCCGTGTGGCAAAGGGTTACTTAAGTTAGCTCGTGGCATTGAAGTAGGTCATATTTTTCAATTAGGCACGAAATATTCGCTCGCCATGCAAGCTATGTTTTTGAATAAAGACAATACTAAACAGCCTATTGAGATGGGCTGCTATGGAATCGGTATCTCACGGATTGTAGCGGCATTCATCGAACAACATCATGATGAACAGGGAATCATTTTTAATGAAGCTATTGCGCCGTTTGATCTCGTTATTGTTCCACTAGGCTACCATCAACACGAAAAAGTACGCAATATTGCCGATACACTATATCAAGCACTCGCAGGTACAGGGCGACATATTTTGTTAGACGATCGCAACGAACGGGCTGGTATACTACTGACTGATTCAGAATTGGTTGGGATACCGCATCGCTTTGTCGTTGGAGAACGCAGTATTCAAAAAAACCAAGTGGAATACCAAAACCGGCAAAACAAAACAACCCAAACACTACCTTTAGAATCTGCAATATCTTTTGTTTTAAATCAATTTGCTACAATAGCTTAACGCCGTAATATTTCTGATTGATATCACAATGCATACGTTATCCATAAAACCAGCGAAAAAATTACCGTGCCGTTTGCCGAATCAAGCAACGCGCATTAAAATTAGACAGCTCACATATAGACAAAATAAGCCCGCTGCACACCAACCTGTTCGAATACAAAAAATATTATCGGCATCCGGACTAGGTTCTAGGCGTCATATTGAAGCGGCCATATTTAATAAAGCTATCACAGTTAATGGACAAATCGCACAATTAGGTCAATGCATTACCCCATCTGATCACATTATGATGGACAATAAACCCGTGCGATTAATTTGGTCTGATACACTGCCGAGAATTATTCTTTACAACAAACCAGAAGGTGAAATCGTAACACGTAAAGACCCTAGTGGTCGTGTTAGTGTTTTTGATCGCCTGCCACAAACAAAAAGTAGTCGCTGGATTAGCATTGGCAGGCTGGATTTAAATAGTTGCGGCTTATTGATCTTAACAACGCATGGAGGACTTGCACACCATTTCATGCATCCTCGCTTTGAAATTGATAGGAAGTATGCGGTACGAGTGTTAGGTATCCTAACTGACGCACAAAAAAAACAGCTTTATCAAGGCATCATGTTACCAACAGGACTTGCTCGTGTAGTAGCTATTCAAGAAGTAGCTCACCATAAACTAGGATCTGCTAATAAGTGGTATCACGTTACCTTAAAAGAGGGTAAAAACCGAGAAGTAAGAGCTTTATTTGCAGCCATTGGATTAACCGTTAGCCGTTTGATCCGAATACAATTTGGTCCAGTTGTATTGCCAACCCGCTTAAAGTGCGGTCAGTATCAAGAATTAAATGCTGTAGAAGTAGCAAATATTTTAAAATGGGCAAAATTTCCAATACACCGTGGATAACAGTTGGCTAATTAAACGTTGGAATTTTTAAAATAATTGCTTGGGATGAAAAATTACATTACAAAACGCGGCTGGCAAAAACTCTCCAGTGAGCTTTGTCAGTTAGTTCGCCATGAACGGCAAAAAATAGTCGAGCTAGTCAGTTGGGCAGCCAAAAACGGAGATCGCTCGGAAAACGGCGACTATTTATATGGGAAGAGTCGACTCAGAGAAATTGACCGACGCATTCGCTTTTTAAGCAAACAACTGGAAAATGCGGAAGTCGTGGAAACCACCCATCATCAAGATAATCCGCAAATTTTCTTTGGTGCAACCGTTACCATCCAACGTAATAATCAAACACTACAAACAGTCACTATTGTAGGCATTGATGAATCAGATGCTCAGCAAGGCTATATTAGTTGGATATCTCCACTTGCTCGTGCATTACTGCGAGCAAAAATAGGTGACTCAATACAGTTTAACGGTCCAAATGGTGCAGAAAACATCCAAATTATACAAGTATCCTACAACCCGACCATGTAACCTCAAAAAATTGGGCGCATCTATCATTATGATAGACCAGCTTCTTGCCGTAAAATTAATGATCTATCTATTTTTTCCCACGAAAACTCAGGTTCTTCACGACCAAAATGGCCGTAAACTGCTGTTTTTTTATAAATAGGACGTAATAAATCTAACATTTCAATAATTTTTTTAGGTCGTAAGTCAAAATGACGCTTAACAAGCACCTCAATATCCTTAGAAGGAATGGCATTGGTTCCAAATGTATCAATAGCGATAGAAATTGGCTCGGCAATACCAATAGCATAAGATATTTGAATCTGACATTGCCTAGCAAGCTTGGCCGCAACAATATTTTTTGCAATATAGCGACCCGCATAGGCCGCTGAGCGATCTACCTTCGTCGGATCCTTGCCTGAAAATGCTCCACCACCATGAGGTGCTGCAGCACCATAAGTATCCACCATGATTTTTCTTCCTGTTAAACCACAATCTCCATTAGGGCCACCCGTTACAAAACGCCCCGTTGGATTAATAAAATATTTTGTTTGCTTTGTTAACATGTGCGGAGGCAATATAGGTTTGATGATTTCCTCAATGACTGCTTCTTTTAAGTCATCATAAGCAATGTCTGGATCGTGCTGTGTGGATAATACAATTGTATCAATACGACTAGGCTGTCCTGTTTGCTGATCATATACGCAGGTAATCTGGCTTTTTGCATCGGGTCTTAGCCATGGTAAGCAACCATTTTTTCTAAGCTCCGCTTGACGCTGCATTAAACGATGCGCATAGTAGATTGAAAAAGGCATCAAGGTAGGCGTTTCATCGCAAGCATAACCAAACATGATGCCTTGATCACCCGCGCCTTGATCTAGATCAATGCCTTCTCCTTCATTAACACCTTGTGCTATATCTGTGGATTGTCCACCGTAACAGGGTATTATCTTGCAAGTCTGACTATCAAACCCTAACTCACTGTTATCATAGCCAATTAAACGGATCGTTTCGCGAACAATTGATTCATAATCGATCTTTGCTTTTGTAGTAATCTCACCTGCCAACACGACTAAATTTTTACTAACAAGTGTTTCGGCTGCCACACGCGCATAAAGGTCTTGGCTAATTGCATCATCTAAAATAGCATCAGAAATTTGATCGGCTATTTTATCGGGATGGCCTTCTGATACCGATTCAGATGTAAAAAAATATTCGCTCATATTCACTTTTCATTTAAATAATGCTTATTTCAAAGATAAATAAAGCTAAAATTAGCATATACCCGTACTACCAAAACCACCATCAGCTCGGTTACTTGGCAAAAAATCTTCCACAACATTAAAATGCACTTGAACAACAGGAACGACTACCAATTGTGCAATGCGTTCCATTGGGGATAACGTAAAGGCTTCTTGTCCACGATTCCACACAGAAATAAAAATCTGTCCTTGGTAATCGGAATCAATCAAACCCACTAAATTACCCAGCACAATGCCATGTTTATGACCTAACCCAGAGCGAGGCAATATCAGTGCTGCTAGTCTTGCCTCAGCAAGATGGATCGCAATGCCTGTTGGCACTAAAATCGTTGTATTAGGTAAAAGCACAATTGACTGATCAATCACCGCGTAAAGATCAAGTCCAGCGGAGCCGTCTGTAGCATAGCGTGGTAACTGATTACTTAGCCGCTTATCAAGAATTTTAAGGTCAACGCCAGTACGGATTCGATCAATCATATAGAAATGACATAACGATTGATCATGCAATTTTGCATATGAATTAGAGCCATTTTTTTAATTAATCAACACAGTAAAATAAGTTCTTGCTATGCGTTACACAATCCAATAGACAACCATCGTTGAGTCTACTATACTTCGGCGCCTCTAATCAAGGAAGTGAATTGTGCATACCACCATATTACCCGTCCCACCGGAAGCCTCCTATCGCGAACTGACTTGGCGTGGTATGTTGCTCGCTGCAGTCATGACAGCTATTTTCACTGCTTCAGATGTCTATCTTGGCCTTAAAATTGGCTTAACTTCCTCTTCTGCTATTCCTGCTGCTGTCATTTCGATGGCTGTACTAAGTTCATTTGCTGGCTCCAATATTCTCGAAAACAATATGGTTCAAACACAAGCTTCAGCAGCAGGGACACAATCACGTATTATTTTTGCGTTACCAGCATTAATCATGATTGGCTACTGGAAAAATTTTTCCTTTCTTGAAACAACTCTCATTGCATTGGCTGGTGGCATGTTAGGCGTGGTATTTTCTATCCCATTACGACGCGCCCTCGTCGTCAATAGTCAACTACCTTATCCAGAAGGCGTAGCAGCAGCAGAAATTTTAAAAGTAGGTAGCGCTATCCGAGAAAGTCATACGAAAAATCATACGCAATCCACTGACAAACCACGTGATATTCAGGATATTCTTTCAGGTAGTTTATTTGCCGCTATCATTAACTTATTAACAACAGGATTACAGCTTTTATCAGGAAGTTGCGCTTATTGGATTCACACAAGTTATGGCGGTATGTTTCAGTTATCAGCTGGTTTTTCATTGGCAATGACTGGCGCAGGCTACCTCATTGGTGCTACAACAGGTTTATCAATATTCATTGGATTATTGTTGGGTTGGGGCATCATTTTGCCTTATTTGACTGCCACAACACCTGTTCCAACAAATTTTTCATCAAACCTGCCCGCTTTTGCAATGATGCTTTGGCAAACAAAAGCACGTTTAATTGGTGCGGGTGTCATGACAGTTGGTGCGTTATGGACGATTATTGCTCTATTCAAACCATTGATGGATGGATTGCAAACTTCTTTTCGTGCCAAACGAAAAACCGATGCAATCCATAACATTAGAACAGAACAAGATCTATCATCTAGTACGATGATTGGCATCATAACAATAGCACTAATCATATTAACTGGGGCGTTTTATTGTTTTGCTGCTGATATATCGACCAACCCAACAAAATTAGTATTATTAATCAGCTCATCTATTCTTTTTACTTTTGTGATAGGTTTTTTAGTTGCTTCAGTTTGTGGCTATATGGCTGGTGTTTTTGGTTCATCTGGTAGCCCTATTTCAGGTATTGCTATCATCGCTATTATGGGTGCATCGTTGTTATTACTGGCTGTAGGACATATTACTGGGCTCACAAAAACGGATGCAGGAATACATTTTGCGATGGCTTTAGCAATTTTTATCACCAGCGTTATTATTACGATTGCTTGTATTGCCAATGATAATCTTCAGGATCTCAATACAGGATATTTAGTCGGCGCCACACCGTGGCGGCAGCAAGTAGCATTACTAATTGGCTGCGCTATTGGTTCACTTGTTATTGCACCGATCATGCAATTAGTTTATCAAGCTTATGGTTTTATCGGAGCTATGCCAAGACCAAATATGGATCTTTCGCAAGCTTTAATTGCCCCACAAGCCACACTCGTTAGCATCATTGCAACAGGTATCTTCAACGGAACAATTGCTTGGAAAATGATTTACATCGGGGTCGGTATGGGCGTTGTCCTACTATTCATTGATCACTTACTAAAAAAATTCACCCGTTTTCACTTACCACCTTTAGCTGTCGGTATCGGTTTATACTTACCACCAAGCGTTGAAATGCCACTTGTTATTGGCGCGGTTCTGGGCTGCTTGATTGATTACATATTACGAAAAAAATTACCTAGCAACGATACACAAAGCGCTATACGCATAAAACAAGTAAATCGACGAGGCACACTACTTGCTTCAGGCCTTATTGTAGGGGAAAGCATAGTGGGCGTATTCATGGCTATCATCATTGTTGCCAGTGTTGCGCAAGGCGGATCCGATGCACCATTATCTTTATTGCCCTATTTAGGAGGTGATACATACCGACCCATTGCAGAGTGGCTAGGGCTAAGCGTTTTTATTATTTCTTGCATTATTTTTGTCAGAAAAATTATTGTAATAAAATAAATCTGATTTTAGACCATAGGTATTTTTTTCGTAATCCCTCAATCTAATGAATGCTACTCAACAGCAGCTTATCAACATGGTAAACTCATACAATCGGAATGATGTTTTTCGAAAGTACGCATATATCGCAACTCGTCAATTGGTACTTTGATGAGTGCTGCGGCTTTATTTTCATCAATATAGCCCTCGCCCAAAGCACGAAACACTAATTGCTCAAAAAACTGCGTTGTCTCTACGGGATACGCATCGCCAGGCTCTTGAATATGCCAACCATTGATTTTAAATTGACGTAATTGTCTATTAAATGCACTAACAGGCAAAATCTCTAAAGCTTTGGCTCGATATAAAGTCGCCATCATACTGATACCAAATTTTTTCTTAATTAGCATCAGTTCACTTAATTCAATATGTTTGCGATAAGTACCTAGTATTTGTTTGGCTGGCTGGCTCGGTAGCAAAAAAGCACCCGCAAAATAGTGGCATGCTAATTCCTCATCCACGGCAGGATCCAATCGATTAGCTAATATAAGGTGACCCAATTCATAGGCTAACGTGAAACGCTGGTGGTCACCAGGCCAATTGCGATCAACCACAATAATAGGCGTTTGGCCAATCCAAGCAGTTAAACCATCAAATTTCTTATAACTTGTTTCGTCCATATGAGTGGTTATCACTCGAATGCCATGGCTTTCTAAGATATCAACAAAGTGCATAATATCAACTAAACCCAATGCCCAATATTGGCGAATTTTATAGGTAACTTGCTCAATATCACGCAATGCAGTAATGCGTTTAGGCAAACGAAGTGGCAAACTAAAAGGGATAATGGGAACCGATGGAAAGAGGCGCTCTAAATCAATACGTTCTTCAACTTGACTAATAATATCCCATTGAATTGCTTCTAATCGTTTCTTCGAAAGACGGTAGCGGGTACGATATTTCACTGCTTGCAAAGTAATTTTTTGAGGCAAAAAGAAATAGGTGGGACATACACCCAATGCATCGGCTAGCTTTGCGACGACTGAAGAAGAAGGATTAACTCCTTCGTCTTCGTAACGTTTGATCGCAGCATGCGTCAAACCAATACGATTACCCAATGCACGCAAAGAAAAACCAGCAGACTTTCTAGCACGTCGTAACCGCCACCCTACAACTGCCCCACCCCATTTTTGATCTCTCTCAAAAAGCTCTTGTTGAGAAACCCGGTACATTGTATATATCACCCCAAAACGATCATCCTGACTTTATTATCGTAAAGTCAGTCACTCATCCTTACATCAGCATTACACTACATACAAAAAGATGGTGCCCGAGACCAGAATCGAACTGGTACGACTTTTTAAGTCGACGGATTTTAAGTCCGTTGTGTCTACCTGTTCCACCACTCGGGCTACTCATCAACTGCATGATCTACCCATAACTGGAGGCGGGAGTCGGAATCGAACCGGCGTAGACGGCTTTGCAGGCCGCTGCATAACCACTTTGCTACCCCGCCATTTTATCGTGACGCTTTAAGTGCATGACTATATGCGGGAAATGGAGCGGGAAACGAGTCTCGAACTCGCGACCTCAACCTTGGCAAGGTTGCGCTCTACCAACTGAGCTATTCCCGCACAAACTCCAATCATCTTTGATTATAAAGCCTTATATAACACTGTCAACTATTGAAATAGACTATTTAACTTGATCAAACGATTCACGAATAGCAATATTTAAATAAAATAACATTGACCCTATCGTGAGCAAAACAGCAATCCACATCAAAATATTACCTAACAACAGCGTTGGAACAAATGGAAGAAGCGGATTCGCCCAAAGGAGTACTACTATAGCTGTAATCTGCATCGCTGTTTTAAATTTGCCGATCCAATGCACAGCAACGCTTTTTTGTTGTCCGATTTGCGCCATCCATTCTCTTAACGCGGATACTGCAATTTCCCGACTGATAATAATCATCGCCAACACTGCAGGCATTCGCCCAAAATCAACCAATAAGGTTAACGCTACGACAATCATACATTTATCTGCTACCGGGTCTAAAAAGGCTCCAAATGCTGAAGATTGTCCTAATTTACGCGCCAAAAAACCGTCCAACCAGTCGGTGAATCCAGCAACACCAAATAGCAGCACGCTGATACCATTTTTTGTTGCTTCCAGCAATAATGTGTCAGGTATATAGAATATCGCAACAAATGCAGGTAATAGCGCAATGCGTAGCCAAGTTAATATATTGGGAATGCTCAACAACATAGTATTAGCTCATGAATGTTAATTTCAAGATAAGCAAGTCTATCTTAATTTCGTTGCACTTACTCATGTAAAGCTTGATAAATTTTTTCAGCCAGAGCATGACCAATTTGATTGATTTGTGCAATATCTTCAACGCTCGCCGCTGTAACACCTTTGAGTCCTTCAAAATGAGTGAGCAATAATTGCCTGCGTTTTGGACCAATACCCACTATATTTTCTAGGCAAGAAGTACGTCTTGCCATTGCACGACGGCGACGGTGAGCACCCACTGCAAATCGGTGCGCTTCATCACGAATCAATTGAAGTAGTAAAAAACCTAAGTGATCCGCTGGCAACTGTACTGTTTGGCAACGATAGGACAAAATAAGCCGTTCTTTACCCACTTCTCTGTTTTCAGCTTTAGCAATACCGATCACGGGCAACTTCAACGATAATGCTTGCAATACTTCAAGAGCAACAGCAACTTGACCTTGCCCACCATCGATAAGTATGGCGTCTGGGTATGATGTATTCTCTTGAATGGGTCGCGCATAGCGCCTCTGTAATACTTCCCGCATTGCTCCATAATCATCTCCAGACTTGGCGTTACAAATACGATAAGAGCGGTATTCGGATCGCTGCATTTGTCGGCGATCATACACAACGCAAGAAGCCATCGTTGCTTCGCCTTGTGTATGACTCACATCAAAACATTCGATACGCTCAAGTGGGTATATCCCCAGGATCGCTTGCAACGCATCATGCTTTGCCTGTGCAGTAGCAGTATGTTGCTGCTTTTGTGTCAAAGCTAATCGGATATTCTTTTCAGCCATTTGCAACCAAACTAATTTTTCTCCCCTTGGGCGAGAAATAAATAAGCAATGTTTATTAACATCTTGGATCAGGTAGTCTTGCAAACAATTGCTTGGCGCATAACGAAGCACCACTTTATCCGGTAAGGGGTAACGGGTATAGTGTTGCATTAAAAATACCTCCGTCACAGTACGCTCATCAACCATGTTAGCGTGAAGTGGAAAAAAATTTTTATCGCCTAAGTGATTTCCATTACGGATCATCACTAGATTAATACCTGTCAATTGGCCTTCTGATGCAACGGCAATAACATCCACCTGGCTCACTACATTGTGGCTTGATATAAACTGCTTGGCTTGGATTGTGGTTAGTGCTTGGATTTGATTACGCAATCTTGTTGCCTCCTCAAAAATCAATTGATTAGCAGCTAGATGCATACGTTTTGATAAATCGCTCACCAATTTTTTTGTATGACCCGACAAAAATAGAGCGGCATCCCGCACAGCATGTTGGTAAGCTGAATGCGTAATCTTATTGGTACATGGTGCTGAGCAATATTTAATTTGGTAAAGTAAACAAGGACGTGAACGATTTTTAAAAACGGTATCATGACAAGTCCGTAATTGGAAAACACGTTGCAAAACTTCCATACTGGTACGTGCTGCTGTGCTGTGGGGAAAAGGCCCAAAATACTGATGGCACTTATTAGGCGTATCCCGGCAATAAGATAATTGCGGCCATTCATGGGAAGACAACCTCAGATAGGGGTAGCTTTTGTCGTCCCGAAATAAAATGTTATAACGCGGTAAAAGTGATTGAATCAACTGATACTCTAATAGTAGAGCTTCAGTCTCTGATCTTGTTACCGTTGTATCAATCCCACCAACATGTTGCATCATGTGGCCGATACGAGGAGATAAGGTATGATATTGGAAGTAACTTTTAACGCGTCGCTTCAAATCGACAGCTTTGCCAACATAAAGTACCTTGCCTGCTTTGCTGAGCATTCGATATACACCAGGTAAATGCGGTAAGCTTTCAGCGTATTGCCTCAAGGGTAAAAGAGCACTTGGCAAACTATTTTTTGATTTCAAGGATCACGATCCAATTGATTGGGTAGCCATATCCACAGTATAATACGGAGTCTTTATTATGACATCTATAGGGCTTTGGTGATGCTTGTAACTGAACAAGCCTATACTTTTGATGATGTGTTGCTGTTGCCTGCTTATTCTGCTGTGTTACCACGCGACACCGTATTGCATACTTTTCTGACACGTCACATCGCTTTAAAAATTCCACTTGTATCAGCTGCTATGGATACGGTTACCGAGTCACGTTTGGCAATCGCCCTTGCTCAAGAGGGTGGTATTGGTATTTTGCATAAAAATATGTCGGCTGCTAAGCAAGCCCAAGAAGTGCAACGTGTCAAGCGTTATGAAAGTGGCGTTGTACAGGAGCCGATTACCGTTAATCCACATACGCTCATTCGGGATCTGATGCAATTGGCCAAAAAACACCGTATTTCAGGATTTCCAGTACTGGATAATCAACAAGTTGTCGGAATTGTTACAAATCGTGATTTACGTTTTGAAACACGTCTTGATCAGCCCATCTCAACCATCATGACCCCACGAGAAAAGCTTATCACAATCCAAGCAGGTGATTCGCCTGAAAAAGCACGCGATCTGATGCAACAACATCGACTAGAGCGCATTTTAATTATTGATACAGCTTGGCATCTTAAAGGGTTAATCACTGTTAAGGATATTATCAAAACCAGCGAACACCCTAATGCCAATAAAGACAAACAAGGTCGACTATTGGTTGGTGCAGCTGTTGGCACAACTGGCGACACAGGTTCACGCATTGAACAACTCATTGAAGCGGGCGTTGATGTTATTGTCGTTGACACGGCCCATGGCCATAGTGAACGTGTTCTTAAAATTATCCGCTGGATTAAACAACACCAACCCAATATCGACGTTGTTGGCGGTAATATTGCAACCGCATCCGGTGCATTAGCATTAGCTGATGCGGGCGCTGATGGCGTTAAAGTGGGTATTGGTCCCGGATCCATCTGCACAACACGTATTGTAGCAGGCGTTGGTGTGCCGCAATTGACTGCTATTCACAATGTTGCAAAAGCCCTAGAAAAAAAAGATGTGCCGTTGATTGCTGATGGAGGCATCCGCTTTTCAGGCGACATTGCCAAAGCGCTTGCGGCTGGCGCTAACTCAGTTATGCTTGGCGGTATTCTAGCTGGTGTAGAAGAAGCTCCAGGAGAAATTGAACTATATCAAGGACGCACTTACAAAGCTTATCGGGGCATGGGTTCTTTGGGCGCTATGTCTCAAGGCTCTTCGGATCGTTATTATCAAGAAAACGAAGTAGATCGCAGTAAGTTTGTGCCGGAAGGTATTGAAGGTAGAGTGCCTTGTAAGGGATTGATGAAACCAGTTATTCACCAACTCATTGGGGGGTTACGTGCCTCCATGGGTTATTTGGGCTGTAAAACAATCGCTGAAATGCATCAAAAAGCAGCGTTTGTTGCTATTACACAGTCAGGCATGAAAGAATCGCATGTTCACGACGTGCAAATTACTAAGGAAGCGCCAAACTATCACATCAGTCGTCTCTGAATTATGGCTATCAACAGACTTTACCGATCCGCTTACAGCAATTTTATTGACCGCTTTTTAGCAACACATGAGGCTGTACAAATTTCCCGTGCTACACTGCGTAAAACTTGGTGGCAAAATGAGTTGGATGAAGATACTGCTCGTCGCTTTAAAGCATCTTCTGTGCCTAAAAAATCTTACACATATGAATAATTAATCACACTATTTAGGAATTAAAGGCAATGAATTTATCGAATATTGGACCCGGTCAAGCAATACCTAATAACTTTAACGTTATTATCGAAATCAGCGCACACAGCGATCCTATTAAATATGAATTGGACAAAGTAGGCGATATCATCGCCGTGGATCGCTTTTTAGGTACTGCTATGTCTTACCCTGCCAATTATGGATTTGTACCCCAAACACTATCTGAAGACGGCGACCCGGTTGATGTTTTAGTTGTATCTCCTTTTTCGCTCCCACCAGGTGTACTGATTCGCTGTCGTGCTTTGGGCATGCTAAAAATGGAGGATGAATCAGGGGTTGACGCAAAAATCATTGCCGTGCCAATTGAAAAAGTCTGCCCTATGTATCGTACCATCCAATCATTAGAAGATTTACCAGAATTATTGCGTAACCAAATTAAACATTTTTTTGAACACTACAAAGATCTCGAAAAAGGCAAATGGGTAAAAATACGAGGTTGGACAGATCTTGCCTCAGCACATCAAGAACTCATAGATGGTATTGCACGATTTCAGTAGTGCGGATGGATATAACCTTGTTTGGCAAGGTTTAACGGATCAACTGATGCACAAGCCGGATTGCCGATAATAAACTTTCTGGCTTGGCGTTGCCAGTACCAGCTAGATTGAGTGCTGTACCATGATCAACTGAAGCACGAATAATCGGTAACCCGAGCGTCATATTTACGCTTTGACCAAAACGCAAGCTTTTTAAAATAGGCAGCCCTTGATCATGAAACATCATGAATATCGCATCTGCTTTGGCAAGTTTTGCTTGCTGATAAATCGTATCAGCAGGAAATGGGCCTTCTAAAAACATGCCTTGTTGCCGTAATTTGTGAACCACAGGCTCAATGATTTGTATTTCTTCTTGTCCCAAGAATCCTGATTCTCCGGCATGTGGATTAAGACCTGCTATAAAAATATGTGGCGTAGGAAGATGAAAGGTATGGATAAGATCATGGTGCAATACTTTAATCATCGCTTCGAGTTGATCAAAAGTAATGGCATCTGGTACCTGCCGAAGTGGGATATGTGTTGTAGCAAGCGCTATACGCAAACGAAACGCAACAAACATCATCACAGGATGCCGCACATGCAATTTGTTGGCAAAATATTCAGTGTGGCCACAAAATGTAATCCCTGCACGATTGATCAGGGCTTTGTGAACCGGACATGTTATGAGTGCTGCAAATTGATTTGCCATACAACCTGCTAACGCTGTATCAAGCAACCGCAAAACATAAGCAGCATTATTTTCATCTAACTGGCCCGCAATACAAGATTTAGTAAGTGGCACGTGGCAAATGAATATACGCCCTGCTTGGTGCGATTTGTTTTCTTGAAATTCATCCAAAGTCACCGCTAAACGTAACTGCGCTGCTCGTTCCTCTAATAAATCACGATCGCCAATTAATACAAGTGAACGGCGTGCTGAGCGTGATGCTGCATATAAAGCAATATCAGGACCAATGCCAGCAGGTTCACCCGTCGTAATAGCAACAATGGGATGATTCATTCAATGCAATAACCGTTTTTCGATATAAGCAGAATGGCGCAATTGCTGCAGATAATCCGAAAACACTTCTTGAGCATTCTGCTGCATAAGTTGTTGGCGTACAATATTCTTAAGTATCGCATCCGTATCTGAGGCACGAATACCAAGTACTTTAATCACATGCCAACCGAACTGCGTTTGTACAGGTTCACTGACTGTATTAAGTGGCAACCTCAAAAAAGCGTTTTCAAACGCTGTAGCTGTTTGACCTAACTCTACCCAACCAATATCTCCCCCTTTTGCGCGACTCGTATCCTCTGAATATTGTTCAGCTAACGTCGCAAAATCTTCTCCTTTATCAAGACGTGCTTTAATGCTTTTAATTTGATCCAAAGCCACTTTTGCGCTGTCTTGATCACTTACTTTAAGCAAAATATGCAAAATATGATATTGCTCAGATTGCTTTTGATCGATATGTAATGGTCGCATACCATTTAGTTTGAAGACCGATAGACCATTTGGCACTGAAATCAAATCGGTGTAGTCCCCTGCCCTCAATGGGGTTATGATTTTGGCGAGCTGATCGGGTAATTGGTAAGCAGCCTGCCAAGCAGGCTGATCAACTCGTAGCACGATATGGTTTTGAGCAAGCATCGCTGTGACTTCATCTATAGATTGGCCTGCCTTAAGCGACAAAAAAGCTTGCTCAACTTGTTGAATAGCTTGTTCTGAACGACTTTGGTCAAGTCCATCTGGAAATATAAAAGATATTTTTTCAATTGAATATTCATTCAGAGAAAATTTAGTTGGATTTGTTTTGATCGCCTGGATAATATCACTATCTGTAATATGGATACGCTCATTAATCACCCGTTTTCGTAAAGCCTCAATCACTATTTCGCGCTGAATCATTTGATACAGCTCTTGCTGCGTAGTCATTGGTTGTGTAGCAAGCAATTGACGCTCAAATTCCTCTAAAGTCATCTGATGCTGCTCTGCATTAGATTTAAGTAGATTTTTTGCGTCTTCTTGTGTGATACGCAATCCCAAATTCTGAGCCTCTTCCATGATGACGGCTTCATCAATCATCCTTTCTAAAATATAGTCACGCAGAACGTCATCAGCAGGCAATTTAGTATGTTGCGCAACAAGCTTAACTTTCGCAGCCTCTACACGTTTATTTAAGGCAATAGAAGTAATTGCTGTTTTGCCAACAATGGCAACAATCTGATTGGTGTGGGCAGCTGAAACCATTAATAAAGTCGTTTCTTGATTCGCTACAGCAGCAGCGCTTAGCGCAATCCAACACACCATACTAATCAATTTGCTTAATTTCATGATGGTAACTCAATATACAATATCAATTTTTCAACCCAGTCATTCTAACAGCCTATAGGTTATTATTGGACGATATGTTGCGACAAGCTCAATTAAAAGCATGGCTAGCTACTTACTATCCCGAACCCATTCACCTAGAATTTGCAGCAGCTGACGCAGAATTTCGACGCTATTTTCGCTTATTTTTACCCGATGGTCATTGTTTTATTATCATGGATGCATTACCCCACAAAATGCATATCGCTTCTTATATTCAAGTGCGCGAACAATTTTCTATGTTAAACGTGCCAAAAATTTTTCGCTTTAATCAAAAAAAAGGATTTATGGTGCTTGAAGATATGGGCGATACTACTTATTTAACAGCTTGCATGCACTCAACAGATCATGCTTATCATCAAGCCTTATTATTTGATGCTGTGGATGAATTAATCACCCTACAACAAGCCAGTCAGCCTAATTGTTTACCCATTTATCACGCTCTGTTACTGCGCAAAGAAGTGGAGGAGTTTATCGCCTGGTTTTGCCGCTACGAATTGCAACACCCATTTAATCCACGACAAAAAGCCTGTTGGGATGCTTTTTTAGCCATACTACTTCCTGCATTAACACAACAACCGAAGGTATTCGTGCATCATGATTACATGGTGCGCAACATTATGTATACGGGCGCAAGACCAGGTATCTTAGATTTTCAAGATGCCGTATATGGTCCCATTACTTATGATATCGCTTCTTTATTAAAGGATGCCTTTATTGAGTGGGATGAAACACTCATCCATAACGTAGCGCTGAGATATTGGACACAAGCACAAGCAGCACATTTACCTGTACCCAATATTTTTTCAGTCTTTTGTCAAACAGTAGATTGGATGAGTATTCAGCGCCACTTAAAAGTAATCGGTGTTTTTGCTAGGTTATATCACCGGGATGGCAAAAAACAATACTTACCAGAAATTCGAAGGTTTCTAAACTACCTAGATCAAACTACGAGCCGTTATAAGGTATTTTGGCCATTTAATCAATTATTGCATGAATTAACCGATCACTATGTTGTCTCCTGATCAAGTCAGATAGAATACCTGTATGCAACCTGATGAATCTTCTTCCCTAACGCAATTGACTAAATCGCCTGCCTTGCCAGCGCAAACAAGACGCGTATTGGGTATTGATCCAGGTAGCTGTATAACAGGGTTTGGCATCATTGATATCATAGGGCATCGCCACCAGTATGTCGCATCAGGTACGATTGCTACTGCCTCGCATGCTGTGCTATCTGATCGCTTATTAACTATCCTTTCACATCTATTTGAGATTATTGACACCTACCAGCCTACCGAAGCGGCTGTTGAAAAAGTATTTGTCAATGTCAACCCTACAGCAACGTTGATGCTAGGGCAAGCAAGAGGAGCCTGTATCAGTGCTTTGGTATTACGGAAACTGCCCGTTACCGAATATACAGCGCTTCAAGTCAAGCAATCAGTCGTCGGCCACGGTAAAGCCGCCAAAGAACAAGTTCAACATATGGTCAAGCAGCTCTTAAAACTTGATGGCATACCACAGTCTGATGCAGCTGATGCTATCGCGGTTGCCTTGACACATGCCCATCATAGTTTTGCAAAACAAAACCCGCTACTTAAAGATAAGCAAATTAAACATGGGCGTTTTATATAGTCACGCTAAACCACGCAACGTTCCACATTCAATACAGAACCCACTTGGCCAATTTTCGCTAAGATATGATCTAGATGCATCGTATTATTAACGCGCAGGCGAAAATGAACGCGCATCAAATAATTATCCGATGTTTTTTGTGTATTGACTCCTTCAATACTAGCCGATGCTTGTGAAATCGCGGCAGTAACTTGTGCTAATGCATTGAGCTCATTATAAATGAGTACACGAATAGCCGTTTCATAGGTGCGTATGTTCTGAGAGATCAATTCAACCATCATGCTTTTGTCTGGGTCAATATGTTTTATATATTTACAGCGATATTGATGGACTACAAGTCCATTGCGTTCATTAATCAAACCCGTAACCGCATCGCCTGGTATCGGTTGGCAGCATGACGCAAAAAAAACTCCTCCTTCATTGCCCGCTATGGCAATCGGTTTCGTTTGTGTAGCCAAATGGCCACAAGATAAATGCGCTAACTGTCTGCTAAGCACAATGGCCGATGCATATCCCATGCCTACTTCTGACAAAATCGTATCAAAATTGTTTGTTCGCGGTGAAAATACACGTAGGTAATCCGCCTTGAGTACGTCGGATAATACAATGGGTGGACTGGTCAAAACACTTAGTACACGATCAAGTAATTGTTGGCCAATTTGTACAGCCTGTTTTGGCGCTAAATGCTTCATGCGGTGACGAATAGCAAATATTGCACGATGACTCACTGCAAAATCTAACCAAGCCGGGTCTGGTTCATGGTTGTCACGTACCATAACGTTAACAATATCGCCATTGCGTAGCATGGTTTCTAGAGGCTTATCAATATGATTAACCTGCGCTCGATAGCAACCATTACCCGTTTCTTGGCTAATTGCATAAGCAAAGTCAATCACCGTTGCACCACGTGGCAAGGTTACAACCTTGCCCTGCGTCGTAAAAACATACAATTCACTTGGCAATAAATCTGTTTTGATTTGCTTGAGAAAATTAGTTGCCTCTTGATCATCGATCGCTAATATATTTTGTAGCCACTGATCCGTACCCTGATTAAGTTGCTGCATATCCAGCGCATCAACTTGGTTTTTCCAATAAGCAACAACACCAAACTCAGCAACTGCATACATCGCTTGAGTGAAAATCTGCACTTCAATTGGTAGACTTTCCGGACCAAACAGGGTCGTATGTAATCCTTGATAACGATTATTTTTTGGAACAGCAACATAATCTTTGATCTTATTGGAAATAGGTTTATATAGCTCGTGTAGAGCGCCAAGTGCTGCATAGCAATTTGCTCTATCTTTGACAATGATCTGACAACTATACATATCCAAAATATCGAAAAATGGTAATTTTTTCTCACGCATTTTTCGATAAATACGGTATATATTTTTTTCGTATTCCATAACATCTGCTGCAATATTGTGTTGCGTTAATTGCTTTTGAATGGCATGGAGTACTTCTCCAATTATGTGCATTTGATGCTGTCGCACTTTCTTCATGGATTTTTGAATGACCTGATAGCGATTTGGAAAAAGAGCTTGGAAAGCAAGATCTTCCAGCGTACGACAAAGTTGATGAAAACCAAACCTCCTTGCAATTGGAGCGTAAATATGCAAAGTCTCTTCTGCGATGCGTCGTCTTTTTTCGAGCCTAGTAATACCACTGAGCGTTTGCATATTATGTAGGCGATCTGCTAGCTTAATAACGATCACACGCATATCTTTTGCCGTGGCAATAATCATTTTGCGAAAATTCTCAGCACGTTCCACGTCCTGAGAAGGTACGGCTAAACGTGACAATTTGGATAACCCATCCACCAAATCCGCAACTTCGCTACCAAAAACTTGTATGAGTTCTTTCTTATCAACCGCTGTATCTTCAATCACGTCATGTAAAAGTGCTGCAGTGATGGACGTTGCATCCATACGCCAGCTCAAAAGCTGTGTTGCAACAGCTATAGGATGTGTAATATAGGGTATGCCGCTTTCACGTTGTTGAGAAGCATGTGCTGCTTGTGCAAAATCAAGCGCTAAATGGAGTAACTTAATGGAGGGTGCGAGAAGATAACAGGCGGCTTCATCAAAAAAAGACTGCTTAATCTGCTCATCAAGGCAGTCTTCGTGATCAGAGCTATCACAGCTTGTCATCGCTTGGCTATACCCAAATCAATGTGTGGGAGTACTTAAAATATCCTTATTCACATGACCTGCTGCAATTTCTCGAAGCGCCAAAACAGTTGGTTTGTCATGCGTATGTTCAATATAAGGCGTTGCTCCGGAAGCTAACTGTCTTGCTCGCATCGCTGTAACCAATGTGAGCTCAAACCGATTAGGAATATTCCCTAATGCATCATCTACCGTAATACGTGCCATGTTTCATCTCCTTTTTTTATTGGCGTAGATCCTATGCTATACAACAAAATGATTTTTTTAGCAATAAAGTGATCATTTTTATTCATCTTTTTCATAACTTATCAATATATGATATGGCGCCAAATTTGACCTGCTATGACCAAACTACTCTGAAGAACTTACGAATAATACTCAGTAAGCGATAGGCCATATAATGGTAGGTTTCTTGTATTAAAAAACGCACACGCAACCCCCTTGTTTGATATCGTGTTGTTTTCGTTGCAGAGGGTAACGCCTCAATATCTAAATCCCTCGCAATCTGCATGGCACGGCACATATGATAGTGATCACTAACAATCAAAAAGGAGCGCAAACCAACTGCGCGAGCCTCTTTGGCAGCATTATTTAAGTTGTCATAAGTTGTCCGAGAGCGATTTTCAATCAAAATATCACGTGGCGGTATACCTTGTTTAATGGCATAACGACGCCCCACTTCCGCTTCAGTTGGATAAAGATGTTGTGGCGTACCGCCCGTAAAAATTAACATGCGCACATGCTGCGTACGGTATAACCAAATTGCATGATTGATGCGCTCCTGAAATATTGGTGATGGTTTATTGCCCCAAACTGCAGCGCCCAGTACTAAAGCAGCATCAGCCCGATAATCTGTCTGATCAATACGATAGCCATAGCGATAAATAGACCAAGCAACATACAAGGTAACGAAACAGAGCAATAAACCACTCAATAGTAATCCATACAAAAAGTAACGCATGGATAAATAGCGCTTTAAGAACAATTATGAAATTCCTTGACTAAATAGTGCAAATACCGCATCGCCTGTTTGTTGTCAGCGTGGTAACACGCTTGTGCTAAAGCCATCAAGTTTTTATCAAATAACTTGGGTAGTTTGCTAGTTTTTTTAAGCTGCACGATGCGTGGATGTTGCGTAGGCAAAACGGTCGCATCTTCCCAAAGCTCTTCGTGGATTTTTTCGCCTGGACGTATACCCGTAAAGCATATTTCAATATCACCCTTTTGGGAGATACCCTCTTTCAAGGTTAAGCCCGATAAACTAATCATGCGTTTAGCCAAATCCACGATACGAATAGGTTCACCCATATCTAATACAAATATTTCGCCACCCTGACCCATCGCTCCTGCTTGAATCACAAGTTCTGCTGCCTCTGTTAATGCCATAAAATACCGCGTCATATCAGGATGTGTAATGGTAATCGGACCACCCTTTGCAATTTGCTGACGGAAAAGAGGTACAACTGAACCTGAACTACCTAATACATTACCAAAGCGCACAATAATAAGGCGTGTTGTTTTATGAACACTTTGTTTCATTTGCAAAATCAATTCAGCTAACCGCTTCGTTGCTCCCATTACACTTGTTGGTTTTACCGCTTTATCGGTCGAAATAAACACTAGGGTATTAACTTGGCAATCAATGGCCGCTTGGACTAAAGCATCTGTCCCAAGCGCATTATTTGCAATACCAATAATCGGATTATTTTCTACAAGCGGTACATGTTTATAGGCAGCTGCATGATAAATCGTATTTACTTGATGTGATTGCAAAACAGATACCACTTTCTTGCTATCCATGATCGAGCAAAGGATCGCTTCGCGTGGCACTTGGGGAGCACACTGTTGCAAAGATTGATCAATCTGATATAAAGCATATTCAGAGTGGTCTAGTAAAATCAATTTATGAGGCTGCAGCATTGCAATTTGATGACATAATGCAGACCCAATTGATCCGCCAGCTCCGGTCACTAATACCTGCTTATTCGCAATATCCGCGCAAAGTAGCGTCTGATCAGGAGGCACGATATCTCTGCCTAATAAATCATCAATATCAATTTCTTTTAATTCTTGTACGATTGCCTCGCCCGAGACAATGTCGACCATACTAGGTAAACGTTTAATTGGCACGCAAAGGTCAGTGAGGGACTCAATAATTTTTTTCTGACGCGAACGACTCACCGAAGGCATGGCAAGCAATATGGCGCCCGCATTGGTCTTATGCAATAAATCTTTTGCTGCTTTAGGAGGATAGACCGATAAACCGCGGTAGGTATGCCCCCATAGCGCTGCATTGTCATCTAATAATGCAACAGGCTGATACTCAAGACTACTTCGTAGCGCAGCAACAAGCTGTAATCCAGCATGCCCTGCCCCATAAATTAACACTGGTATAGCAGAAGCTTTATGGCCGTCCAAACGCCGAAAAAGACCGCGCAATAAAAAACGAATGCCGCCAATATAGGCCATCGCAAATACCCAAAAAATGATGACAGCACTTCTTGGAAAAACAGTCATATCTAATAGAGCCATCACCGCCATTAACATCAAAACAGTCAGTGAGACACCATAAAATACTGTCCAAACAATTTGATCATCAATATATTTAAGAGCAGCGCGGTATAAGCCTAGTTTCGTAAAAATAGGTAATATCCATATAATCGGGATCACAAAGATCCACCAATAAGGATTGAGGGCAGTGTCCCACACGCCGCCTAAGCGTAATAAAACAGCAGAAAGGAGGGCAAGCGGCAGTAATACAGCGTCCATCAAAATGAGCCAAACCATTTTGGGCGACTGTTTGAGTAGCAATGTATTGAACCGACTCATTTTCTTATTTTATGACAGTATCAATATCGTGGACTATCGCAGATTGTGAAGCGATGCTATTTTTGATCAATAACATGGTGGGCCCAGCTGGACTTGAACCAGCGACCAACGGATTCTGCTTTATGTTGCTTTCGCAACTCGCTGGACTATGTCTTCACCCTATCACATGGACTTAGGTGGGCGCCGTATAGTCTCTACACCTTCTGTTGATAGTCACACCAACAGCTTGGCTCGGCGTTACCATGAATCGTTATTTTTAGGTTTCGCCGAATTTGACGCCATTCACTATCGAGTTTCCTCATATAGTGCACAGTTATCTATGAGTCCGCTGCTCTGACCAACTGAGCTATAGGCCCTCTTTTACATACATTATTTCATGCTACTTGTGTTAGGGCAAGTAGCCTTACCTACGTTATATTTTCAGTGTTTACTGGGTCCACGATCCAAGAAACTACGCAATCGCTCAGAGCGCGTAGGATGACGTAATTTGCGTAGCGCCTTGGCCTCAATCTGACGGATACGCTCCCTCGTTACATCAAACTGTTTACCCACTTCTTCTAATGTATGATCCGTATTCATGTCCATACCAAAACGCATACGCAATACCTTAGCTTCTCTGGGGGTAAGCGTATCGAGTACTTCTCCTGCAACCTCTTTTAAACTAGCATAAATCGCCGCATCAGCTGGCGATAAATGACTCTCATCCTCAATAAAATCGCCTAAGTGTGAATCCCCATCCTCGCCAACAGGCAAACCCATTGAAATCGGTTCCTTAGAGATTTTGAGAATTTTGCGAACTTTATCTTCTGGCATATCCATTAATTTAGCCAGTTCATGGGGATCAGGATTGCGTCCCGTATCTTGTAAAATTTGTCGCTGAATGCGATTCATTTTATTGATGGTTTCAATCATATGTACCGGAATACGAATAGTCCGAGCTTGATCAGCAATAGAACGAGTAATCGCTTGACGAATCCACCACGTGGCATAAGTAGAAAATTTGTAACCACGCCGATATTCGAATTTATCCACCGCCTTCATCAAACCAATATTGCCCTCTTGAATCAGATCCAAAAACTGCAAACCCCGATTGGTATATTTTTTTGCAATAGAGATCACTAAACGCAAATTGGCTTCAATCATTTCCTGTTTTGCAAAACTGGTCAATTCTTCCCCTTTAAGCATTTGCTGATGAATCCCTTTTAATTCACCAATAGAAAGTCCTGATACGTCCTGTATAGCGCAAAGACTTTGCTGTATTTCAATCACACTATGTTTAATACGTTTTAACGCAGCATCCCAGGCATGATGATGCTGAATTTCTTCCTCTATCCACTGTAAATTAGTGGCATTATCCGGAAACTGTTTCAAAAAGTAATCGCAATCCATGCGGGCGCGTGATACACAAAGGGTTCGAATATTACTTTCACAATGTTGAATATGCCGAATCGTTTCGCGTAGATCGTTACATAAACTCTCAATTTGTTTGGAAACAAAACGCACTTTCGTAAAAGCCTTCGCAATGCGGGCTTGCCACTTCAAATAACTCTTACTCTGACTGCCATATCGCGCTAAAGCTTGCATCATTTTACGAAAATCGATTTCCACTTCTGCAAAATGTTCAATCACCTTTTGCCGTAGTATTTTCATATCAGCTGCTTTGGACGCAGCCAGCATGGCGGCTTCTGCATCCTGTTCATCCATCAGGCTGATGTCTTCATCGCCTTCTACTCGCTTTTCTCGCGCAGGCAATGACGATGCTACTGTTAAGATGGCTTCAACCTCGGCCTCTTGTGCATCCTCTGTTAAGACGCTATCAATTACTTCATCAGCTGCCAACTCATCTTTTTTAATTCGTTCAATTTGCTTTAAAACGGCTCTGATGATGCTAGGACAAGCCGAGATTGCCTGAATCATATTGGTTAAACCAGCTTCAATACGTTTGGCAATTGCAATTTCTTTTTCTCGGCTTAAAAGATCCACCACACCCATTTCTCGCATATACATACGGGTAGGATCCGTCGTGCGACCAAACTCCGTATCAACGGAAGTCCAAGCAGCTTCTTCCGTAACATCTTCATCTGGTGCAGCCGATGTTGCATCCAACATCAATAGTGTTTCAGCATCCGGAGCCGTTTCAGTTACTTGAATCCCAAGGCTGGTAATCGTATTGATGATGTTGTCAACTTGATCACTATCGGCCGTAATATCTTCTGGTAAATGATCATGTACCTCAGACAAAATCAGATACCCACGCGCTTTGCCTAATTCAATCAACTGACGAAAACGCCCCCTTTGCTCTTCGATCGTCGATCGCGACTCATCTTTCAAAGGGTTTTTTTCTGCGTGTTGCATGGATTGACCGCCTTTTCCTGTCAAAAAAACATAATCTTTAATTTTAACACAGCTATGGTTTTTTCAGTAGCCCAACGAGCTTGTGTTTATCCGCATCGGTAGAAGCTTGATAAGGTTTATTGACCAATTGATCTATATGTAATTTAAACTGTGCTTGTCGTAAGTAATCGGCGAAGAGTCGCTTATTGCCATCACGAAAAGCTTGTCTTGCCTCTTTACTCGTATCCATCAATTCACCTGTTTCCCGATAGATTGTTAAGACACGCTTGAGCATCGCTTCGCAAGGCGTACCGCGCAAACCCTCCATCAAGGCAGCGCTTGATGGAATAGAATCGTACTGTTGAATTTTATCAACCAATCCTACAAAACAATCCATATCATCCTTAAGTTGACCCATGTCTTCTATCATATCTGGCAAGGCAACATCTTCTATCCAACTGGGGTTCATTAATAATATAGCAAACTGCTTGTAGATCAGTGAAGTAACTTGAAGCCGTTGAGAAGTCCTGGGTACTTGATAGTGATACGGCCTACTTTGCTTGGTATGATGCTGACTAAATAATGCCTCAAAATCAGTTATAGTCATGCGCGTTAATTCAGCCAATCGATTGCGAATCATATAGGATAAAAGCGGCGCTTGCTTTAACTTGACTAACCAAGGCAATGCACGATGCACTAGTTTAGCACGGCCTTCTGGTGAATCAAGATGGATGCTATCCACTAACTGACGAATCAGATAAGTCGATAAGGGCACACTCTCTTTGGCTAGCTTATCGGTAAAAATAGCGGCTGAATGGCTCCTGATGAAGCTATCTGGATCATGTTCGGATGGTAAAAACAAAAACGATATACTCTTACCATCCCGCATAACAGGTAAGCTATTTTCTAACGCTCTAAAAGCCGCCTTATGGCCTGCCTCATCCCCATCGAAACAAAAATAGATATCATCAGCATATTGCAAAAGTTTTCTCATTTGTTCAGGCGTAGTTGCCGTGCCCAATGTAGCGACCGTATCACCAATTCCATGCTGCACGAGCGCAATAACATCCATATACCCTTCCACCACTACCACACGACGAGTTTGGTAAAGTGCTTGCCGTACTTCAAAAAATCCGTAGAGCTCTTGACCTTTCTTAAATAAGACGGTCTCTGGCGAATTAAGATATTTGGGCTCTTTTTTGCTATCCATGGTGCGTCCACCAAAACCAATAACAAAGCCTTTTGGGTTACGAATTGGAAACATGATGCGGTCGCGAAAACGGCAGTAGTGGGTATTTTGTTTTTCTGAAGGGCTTATTAGCCCAACTTGATCAAGTAGCAAATGACTCGTTGGGTATTGTTTAAGCAGCAATTGTGTATCGTCTGGTGCATAGCCGATGCCAAATTTTTGAATCATCTCATCCGATACACCGCGTTTTTTAAGATAATCAAGGCTCTTGGCTGATTGGGTCAAACAAGACTGATAAAACTCGGCTACCTGCATTAACAACTTTTCAAGCGAAAGATAAGACTTCTGGGTTGGGCGACTGGACAAAGTTGCGTGGGGCACTGGCATATTCACGCTTTGCGCAAGCTGTTCTACCGCCTCAACAAAACTTAACCCTTGATATTGCATGATAAAGCCAATGGCTGTGCCATGTGCTCCACAGCCAAAACAATGGAAAAACTGCTTATGTGGACTAACCGTAAAAGAGGGGGTTTTTTCTTGATGGAAAGGGCAGCAAGCCATGTAATTCTGACCGCCTTTTTTAAGAGGTACATAGCGGTCAATCACATCAACAACATCAACTTTATCAAGTAACTGATGGAGAAAATCTTGTGGGATCATGGTTTTAGCGTTAGTACGCTCAACAGGTACTCAACCGACAAGATAACGCCAAACGTTTGGCGAACTATTCAACTCAAACAAAAAACTAGAAGAGTTTGGGAGGCAACATTTGGCTTCTTAAGCGCTTGAAATGCCGTTTAACGGCTGCTGCAGCTTTCCTTTTACGTTCTGTTGTAGGCTTTTCGTAAAATTCGCGTGCCCGCAACTCCGTTAGCAAACCTGTTTTTTCAACGGCACGTTTGAAACGCCGTGCAGCAAGCTCAAATGGCTCATTTTCTTTTAGCTTAATACTTGTCATGAAAACTGATTCCTTAGGTTAGGATCACAAGTAAAAAAATTACTAGCCGACCATTTTAACAACAATCACAAAACCTGTGAAGGCTAATTTATAAGCATCGCAAAAAGATTGAAGCATATAGCTTCATTTTGAATCATTGACTCAACCATTTATTGGACTAATGTGGCTATGCTACAATACTTCTAGTAAGGGGGACGTAGCTCAGCTGGGAGAGCGTCGCGTTCGCAATGCGAAGGTCGGGAGTTCGATCCTCCTCGTCTCCACCAACCAATCAACATTTCAATTCCTCATTTCCATTGGAGGTGGTTTTAATTACTGAGTTGCTCGTCTTAGTCAAGAATGATTCCACTCGCTCAAAAAAACAAAAATTGCAAAAAAATCATTCAAAAACAAAATGCTGCTATTGGATTCCTGGTAGGATAGATGCGTCAAAAAATTTACCTGTTAAACAGCAGAACGTTTTATTTCTTTAATCTGTAAAATTTTCGATAGTTTACCAACAAGATGTAGTCGCTTTTGATCTCCGACAGCTAATCCGAGTAACGATTTTGCAATAGGCCTGCTTTCATTTACAATACCATTATCAAGATCATCTTTGGTGTTTGTTATTTGAATCGTCAAAATATCTTCTGGGTTCGCTAAATCAATGTAATGTATAACGTCGCCAACCTCTACCGTTAGTTCAGTTTTTGTGCTGGTGCTTTTGTTATCCTTTGTCAAAATTGTTGATGTGTCAATATACCGATTTTCTACTGTTGAATCTTATGTTTGCTCAGAATCTTCAATGGTTTCTTTAAGATCATTATTTGATACTATGTCTAGCTCTAGAGTATTAACAACACGCTGTTCGCAATAAAGACTGGGTACTACACCATCAGAGCTGGTAGGATATACATTATTTTCGCTCAACGCTCCAATAAGGTCTTCAATCATTTCTTCTCTTCGTCTAAACCATGTTGAAGCAAGACACCGCCAAAAAACCCAGCCTGCTCTCTCTAACATTCTTTGGCGCGCTATATCATCCTCCCATTTTTCTGGGCCGTGATACTGGTCACCATCACATTCAATAGCTAAACGTGCATCATTCTCACCTTCTACAACCATATCAATTCGAAATAATTGACCAATTTGTACCTGGGGAATTACCCTATACCCACGCTCTGTTAGTACATCGTACACTGCTTTTTCGAATTCTGATTCGCATAATTCGCGCGTATCCTTTCTACAACTTTCATTGTAGGAAAACGGTGCAGAAAAATGCGCAATTAGACTACGTCGAAACTTATCAGCTGGACTTAGCTGTTCGATAGAAACAGACCTAACTAAATACATACGATCACGGGCACGCGAAGCTGCTACATTAAATCGTTGAGCATAAGTCTCTCTAGTTAAAGGAGCGCCTAATTCGTTGGGCGCAACTACCATCGATAAAAATACAATATCTCGCTCTTTGCCCTGGAAATCACTTGCACCACCATAAGCAATTCGATGCTTGTCCCATACTTCAGAGCCTAGCTCTTGTATTAACATATCACGAATTCGACAGGCTTGTTGTTTGGCTAGTAAAGATACAATACCAATTGAACGGCTAGACAAGGACTCATCGTTAACTATTTTTTTAATTTCTGCCACAATAAATTTTGCTTCTGCGATATTTTCATCTCCTGCTCGATATCCATCTTGGATAAGAACATCAATCAGCGGTGGATCAAGCCTTTCAGACATTTTTGGTAATCGAATAGGTATAAGTTCATGATTGTAAAATTCACGTTTTGAATACTCAATGATTGGATGAACACATCTAAAATGTTCCTTGAGCATGACGGTATTATTTGCATAAACAGTTTTAAATAAATCGTATATTGATCTTTCTGGCGACATGACTGATTTATAAATCCCAACTTGATTACCTAGACATTGATCCATTAAATGCCTAATTTTTTCTTCCAATCCTACCCCTTCTGGAGATACTTGTTTATCATCGCCCACAATTAGAACTTTTTGAGCGCGCAGTAATACTGGTAAGGCCACTAAATCAGATTGCGAAGCTTCATCTACAATAACAAGATCAAAATCCCCTAAATTAGGTGGCAACGATTCAGAAACTCTATCATGTCGCATAATCCAGCAAGGTACAGCCCAATTTGCTTGGGAAGCTGCATCCCGTGCATTTTTGCGATAACGAACTTCACGTTTACCAGTTCCTTTTCCCATTTTTTGAATAGCAGCAAGATAAGCTTGGAGTGCAGAACGTACCTTTGGCGAAGCATTTTCTTCAATTTTTAACCAAGTTCTTTTTACAATGACATCTTGGTAGGTCTTAGCTAATCTAGTTTCGGTATCATGTCTATCTTTGGATAAAGTTTGAAGTTGCTTTTGGCAGTCAATTTCTTCAAGATAAACCGCTAAACGCTTTAGTTTCCAACTTTATTGCAAATTGTTGGGTAACAAATGGTCAATAGCACCACTCACTGGTTGCTGTAAACGCATTGCATACTCAGGGGCTCCAGATTGCTTGATAAGTTCGGTGACACGAACCACTACATCCAGCTGAGGGCGTAGTTTCAAAACGCGAGAAAGTTCGGCAGTTAATTCCAACCAAGTTTCTTGTATCTTGCTATCTGTTACAAGCGGATCACCTAACGTTTGATTTAAAAAAGCACGAATTGCCTCAACAATTAACCCGCTTTTGTTTGTCAAAATTTTCTGAAATTCTGATTTTTGTGCCCATACATTTGCCAGCCGGCTTTTTGATAAATGATGGTTGAGTACAACAATCAACTCATCAACAATATCTTTATTGCCAATCGCCAAATCAGAGTTCAACCAGAGCGGAAATAGTTTTTTGGCTTTTAAGGAAATTTTTTGTTTCAATTCAACTTGTTTTCCTATATTTTCAAAAACAAGTAAAAACTCATAAGCTTGCTGAGCGCTTTTTGCAGAAACAGCAACCCTTGGCAAACCAACTTCCGGTGCAATAACATTCCAACGAATAGTAAGCTCTTTTAAGTCTTTCTGAAATTTAATATAGCTGGCAACATGTTTCCATTCATCTTCATCGCGCGGATCATGACCGAGGATCCTAATATCCTTAATTGCTTTTTTCTCTGCGGATTTACCAAGCAATCCGGAAAGACCAAATGGATATTTGCCTTCAGATAGTCTTTTTATCGCTTCCAGTAATTCTGGTTGCATTTCATCCGGAACAGATACTGGTTTTTTGATAAAGCGCTCGCGTACTCCTGGGATTCGCTTGAATTTTTCTCCAAGTTCATATAGATTTTTTACAAAATCTCGCTTTGAACGGTCTTCTATGTTTTGCGTAACTAATAAGAGCCATTTATAATCAGCCGCTTTTAAAGTTTCGCGTATTTTCTGCAATTTTTTTATATCTTCACTTAAAGCCCGAACAGCTTCAAAAGTTTTTTGAGTGGTATCCATAAGATTTGGCATACCATCAGCTTCGGCTTCTTTTTTTAATTCCTCCAACCTTGAAATATCTTGGTGAATTTGTAAAATTTCTTCCGCTTTTGGTAATTCAATCATTTGTGGTAATGATGATTTTACATATGCAATATCATGACCAAGTTTCCTACGAACATCCTTCAATGCCTTGATATCTTCGTTGTTGAAAAGAGGATCGAATTGAGAAGAGATAGTTATGGTATCTTCAATCCATTCATAATTTCCTTTATTCTCAATTAATTCTAAGGTAGCGACATAAGGATCAATCTCAGCTTCATTGATAGCAATTTTTCCAAAAATCTTTTTTGCGAGCACTGAAATATCCCAATCAATTTTTGCGAGCTTGCTGTGTAAAGCATCAATATTTTCTTCCAAATGATTAATTTCTTTTGCAGTGGTACTGCGATCTACACTTTGAATGGCAGATGAGATTTTTTGTATAGAATATTCAAATTGCTTTTGTCCATCTTGATCATTAGTTAACAATGGTATGGCTAGGGGTTTAATCTCATCAGGCAATTGTTGATGCAAAACACTTAAGGCTGGATCTTTCATGGATGTAACTAATATGCGTTTACCATTGGCAAGAAAATGGCAAATAATATTTGCGATAGTATGGGTTTTTCCAGTTCCAGGAGGTCCTTGGACAACAACTCCACTATGAGACTCAAGACGCTGGATAATTTTAACTTGCTCACCATTAAAGGGCTTAGGAAAATAAAAGTCTTTCGAATTATGCTCAAGATTCATTCCATCACGGTAAACAGTAGAAAAACCTCTAAATTCTGCCAGCTTAATCTCCGGATTTTCAGTATCTGGCTCAGTAATGATTGCTAATACAGCTGGTGGAAATGCTTCTTGTTCTTCAACAGCTTTGATCATGCGATCAAGATCTTGTAAATAAGCACTATGAGTTCTCGGCCTAGCAAATAGTATCCAAGTATCGGTTACTTTTAATCGATCATCTGCCTTCGGAACAGCACGATCACTCGGTTGAGTTTGGTCTAGCCAATAAATACCATGGGCATCTAAATTAGTTGCAGCATTTCTCAAAAGTGGCTCATATGTACTATGATCAAATGGTGAAATAACAACTTGAAGTTCATCGAAAAATTCTTTTGCGGCTTTTTCAAGACCAGTTGTTCCGTAATTTTTTTGAGAAACATACCAGTCTAATTCGACTCTTGGCTCGATATTGCTTCTTGGGCGAATCTCAATAGCAGCTGTTTTTTGATTAAGAGTAAGCTCGACTAATTGCCCAATGATCGGATAGCGAACGGTAGTTGCATTTGTTTTCCAAACTCCAACACCTATGCCCCATACAAGCTCAGGTTGCGCTTCAACAATTTCGCCATCAAGCTGTTGTTTTAATGTGTAAAGTTCGCTATATAACTTAATAGTATGAAGACGTTTCTTTTCCTCAAGAGACCAGGGTACCCACTGAAGCGCAACGTATTCATCGAAAAGCTTCTGAACCTTCATTGATTCATTATAGTTTTCGATATTGATAAGTGCATCTGGATCAACAAATGGTCCTTTGCTTTCGCTTTCCTCTAGAGCTTGCTTTGGGAAATGCGTACCTGTTTTTATTAAAGAAGCACCACTTACCGTCGCGAGAAGTGTTGGTTCATTTTGCGGACCGTGCGTAAAACTAACCCATGGGCGAAGCCATATATTTGTAATCTCTGGTGGAGAAGTTTCGTGCAATCTATCAACGGACAACCAAATTTCATCATCATCTTGCTGAGAGATATTAAAGTGTATCCCAATCGCTCCGCTTAAATTCTCCTCATAAAGCAAAAAATTGTTATGTGCAGATATATTTGCCACTGGGTTTCCGCGAAGACGAGTTGATTGAGAGCAAAACTGCAATAATTCAATCAACCTTTGCTTTTGCATGTTCACGGTGATTACCTTGATTAAGCCAGTAAAGGTGGAAATTTTGAGCTAGTAAGTGACAAAAAGAACTCTAAAAGCACAAAATCTGTCTGTATGGTAACAAGCTTTTGAAAATAGAAACCAAAGTATGAAAATAGCGATGCTTGTGGTTTTTTGAAAGCGGCCATATTCCTGCATTGAGCGAAACGGGTTCTGCTTGCAAAAAAGGCTGAATTTTTTATTACTCCAACCATTTTTTAAACCACTGCCATTTCTTAGGAACAAAACGAACACCTTCTAAGCTTTTAGTTGCTTGCGCAAAATTATCTAAAGCCACTTTGGAACTACTTAATACATTAGCCAATGATCCAATTTCTCTTTGGAGAGTGAATAAACCATCTGCACTTAACTTCATATTGTTCTTCATGACATCTAGATGATTATTTGCTGTTTTAAACCCATCTCCAAATGAAGAAAACTGGGTTAATAAATTTCCTGTGGCTCCCGTAATATTTTCAAAGGAAGCAACAAAAGATTTTTTGGTTTCGGTAAAACTAACAGCCACTTCCTTGAGCTCATTAAGAGACTTCAAAAAACTTGCAATTGATTGATCAACACCTTTAGCATTTAAGTTAGTCACCATCTTTTGGTTGGCCTGACACAATTCATTCCCAACTTCATTGAAAGAACTATTGGCTTTTTTGGTCATTTCCTGTAGATCAGCAAAGCATGTTTTTAACGCTTCCGCATAATTGTTAGAATGTCTTGACATAGACTCCTGTGATTTGTTCATCTCCTGCACTAAACCATTTACATCCTTTTTAAGTTGGCTGGTAAGGCCACTGATTTCATTACCTAATTGACCGTTTAATGCACTAATTTCTCTTCGGAAAACGCTTAATTGATCATTTAGTGCTCGGTAAATCTTTTTAGGGTCAGCGCCATTCGTGTCAAACGTCGACTGAGCAGCTAAGAGAATTCTAGCCCATAAGCCAAACATCGTTGCCGTTAACCCCACCCCAAACTGGAATATAGCATGCTGAATCAATTGAGACTTATTTAAGTCATTAGAAGAATACAAAGCTTCAAAAATAAAAATGCTTGCTAAAGCACAAATCGTTAGAATAAAACCAAGATAATAGGCTAAATCGGCAGCATCAGGATCATCGACTAGACCTTGTGATTTAATAGAAAAGAAATAACCAAAGATAGTTACTGTATTGATAAAAAATATAGCAATCCCAAGCTTAATATGGCTAGATTCACTTACACCAGATTTAAAATATATAATCGAGGTAATGAGCAAAACAATTCCACAACCAAGAAAACGAGAGAATAAATCGCTGGCTTTTTTCTCAATCTCACTTGCTGTATTTTTAGTTAACTTAACATCCAAATTCATATAAAACCTCTATAATTAGGCACATCAATATTATTTAGAACGATCGGCAATTTCACTGGGGTCACAAGTAAACAGAATGCTATGCTCCTGAGACTGAAATAAAGCTCTCCAAAACGCAACAACGCCTTCCTTTTGCGGTTTTGATAAAATTTGACAAATAGCAACATTGCTACGCTCTTTTTGCTTGGTATTTTTTAAATATCCAAGTAAGTTTTTGCCTAATATATCGGTCCATTTTTTGCAAGCGGAACCCGTTTCGCTAAATGTAGGGATGTTGCCGCTTTCAAAAAACCACAAGTATCGCTGTTTTCATATAAATCCGAGAAAACGATCAGTTTACTACCAGCCTTCCAGTAAGTTGCATTCGATGTAACCGTTACTAAAGCCTCCACAATATGAGAACGACCCGCATCCCACCTTTGTAAGATATCATCAACCGCCTTTTTAACATGACCCAAAGCAACATCCTTCACTCTCTTTTCTTCAGTCGCAGAAAGATCGGTCAAAAGCCAAGTTGTATTGGGAGGAAAGGAGCAATAGCTTGCCACCGGCGTCATCTCTGCAGGTTTTTGGTCAGAAAGTAAATAAATACTCGTTTTTTCAATTTTCTTACCCCCTGTAATCCATGACCAAAATCCTTGTTCAACAAAAGCTGTTTCCTTAATCAGCCGATATAAATCCTCTATTTTGCCTTCGGGAATTTTGTCAGTTATGTCAACAAAAATAATATTTCTTTTGCCAATATAACTCTCATTTGCTGGGCAAACACAACGAGGTTCCAATTCTCCTTTTTTGCACTCAACAAATGTTGGAGGTTTAAAAAAATAGGCTACGCCAAACAAACATAATGCGAATACAATAGCAAAAAGCATCATACGCTTAGCTAAAACGCTTTCACCTGAGGTTTTTTGAGTAAGCGCCCTGTAATTTTTCATTTCAATTCAGAATGTACTCATCTTCTGCATTTGCTTGCGCTACTTTTTTTGAGCCATGTTTTTTATCCTCGGGCATTTTGGGGAAGTTAAGTAAATCAGTTATGTCAGATTTTTGCCACCAAACTTGCAAACTTTTCTTCTGGGAAAGAATTGATTTTTGCAATGTTTGAGCTTGTTGATGAATACCTTCCTTATTTTTTATAAAGTCTTCTAACTGTGTTTTATAACTTTCCAACTGCGTATTCTCAGATAGGCTTTGTATTTTTTGTGGGTAGTCATCAGTACCATTGGGCTGATGTGCACTGATGGTAATTTTAAAAATCTCTTGCAGTTGTTGATAAGCAAAATCAACCTGTTTTCGATCTTCTTCCCAAGCTTTTATTTCTCTTGCAATTTCTGGCAGATTCCCATTAAAGTCATCATAGGTTGACAAAATTCGCATGCCTAAATTATCTAAATCCAGATCCGCGCGTTGCTTAAGATCGGTACAATACACCCCACGAGCATTTTGCGCTTCCGCTAATCGCTTCGACCATTTATCAAACATTCTGGCGTAATGTCCATAACCGGGATAGGGATCATCTAATTGATAGCCTTTTTGAAAAGCTGCAATACCCATACTAATACCGATTAAGAACAACACCATGCTTTCTAACCAAAATGCATCATTAAATCCTTCGTTCGCACTAATATAGCGATACCTATAAAAGGCAATAATGCCATTAATGATTAAAATTGCTAAGATGGAAAAAATAAGGTACCACGCGCCACGCTTGGCTTTTCTTTTATTAATATGGTTTTTAATCCGATATGCAAAACCAAAAACTGTGTTCGATACAATATTCAGTGCAGCTATACCAAAAGCTACAAATAAAAAAGTTAAAAAATTGATTCCCTGCCTTAAGAAAAAAGCGTTGAATAACGCTTCAGCAATACCAAAAAACACTAACCAGTATAACGCATTCTTTCGATCAGAGTAAATTGCAGAAACGCTAATACCATTTGCCCCCTTAAATACCTCTAAATCCTTTTTAGTTTCTTGATATTTCTTAACAATGCGATCTACTTCAGCTTGATTCTGCGCCACCCACGATCTGATTTTACCTTCAAGGTCTTCTGGTGCGGCATGAGACAGCTCACTATATAAACCAGACTTTAACAATGCGGATAAATGCTGCAAATCACCAAAATACTGCTTGATAGCGCCAACATGAAATTTGGCGCACTCTGTATCCACCATAATACTATCTGTGCGTAAAGTAGCTTCATAGGGATGAATTTGGTTAGGTTTTAGATCATCACCACTTTGAATAGCTTGATAGGCTTTTATTCTTGCCTCATCTTGCTTTTCTTGCAAGCTTAACCAAGCCAACATTGCTTCAAAACCAATTAACTTGCGCTTTTTTAGACCAAAAAAATGAGCAACCGGCTCCAAAAGTTCATCAATTTCTCCAAATGCCAACAATTTTATGTTTACTATTTTAACATTATTTTGTTAGGATGTGCACCTTTAAAAATTAAAGCTAATCAAAATGACTTTATGTAATTTTGAGCATGAATAGACATAAACGAGAAGTTTCAAGGGAAAGGCTCATCGGTATATCCTTTATTGATATTTTGATTCAGGCTATATTTGTTTTGTTTTTGGCGCTTGGGGTTGGGTATATGGATCCGATAGAGCGCGAAGAGGCAGAAGAGGCAAAACGAAAGTTACATGATATTTGTCACAGATTTAATAAGGATTCAACCAAACCCTGTTACGATTATCTAATACAAATAGCAACAAAAGAGGCAAAAGGGCAGAAAGGATCACTACATTTATGTATAGCACCAAAATCCTTTAACAAATCAATTCCCTCTGTGTTTTTTTAAGGTACATTCTCCTACCCAAATTAGGTTTTTACGTTTCAGTCCTGAATATAAAACTTATTTGTTAAAAAATGGACAAATCCAAAAACTCAAGAAAGCTCAGGCTATCCGAGCGGGTTTATATCCCATTGACTCTATTGAGTCAACCTTCGGATTTATTAGAGAAGAGAAGTGCTATCACAAGGTAGAGAGAGGATGGGAAGGTAGATGGGATCCCAGCCAAGTAAGTAAAGGCTTCCAAACTTTATTAAAATTGCAAGAATCTTCTTCTAAAAAATAAACTCACCTTGAGCCTTACGATCTAATTCGGTACATACCAACCCAATAGATTGTTGACGAAATCAATAAACCAACAAACCATGCATAAGTGTAAATGTTGTTAAAAATGCTTGGAATATTTGTGAAACTTGCTGGAAAAGCTGCCCCTAAAAATCCAGGAATATTGGGTAGCACACCCAATATAAAAGCTAGTAACGCTATCTTGTTCCATCCATTCCCATAGTGGTAAATGCCTTTGAGTTGATAAAGCGCTTCAACATTCAGTTTTGTGCGGCGAATTAAAAAATAATCCACAATCAAAATTCCGGTAATAGGTCCTAATAAGGAAGAGTAGCCGATTAACCACGTAAAAATATAGCCATCTGTTGTCTCAATCACTTTCCAAGGCATCATTAAAATAGCTAAAGCTGCGGTTATATAGCCGCCCACCTTGTAAGAAATCTTCTGTGGATACAATGCTGAAAAGTCGTAACTAGGTCCCACCATATTAGCTGCCAAATTCACGCTGATAGTATCAACCAATAACACAATTAAAGCCACCAATACCGCAATGCCCGTCATACGACCAGCAAGCGTAATCGGATCCCATAATGCTTCGCCATAAATCACAATCGTTGCCGAAGTCACTAAAACCGCAAGTAAAGACAACATGGCCATGGGAATTGGCAAACCAACCATTTGGCCAATCACTTGTTCGCGCTGATTTTTGGTAAATCGCGTAAAGTCAGCAATACTTAAGGCTAATGCCGCCCAAAACCCGACCATCGCCGTTAAAGAAGGCCAAAAAACTTGCCAAAACTGCCCAGCTTTAGCGCCTCCCGCTTCAAACTGAGAAGGTTGATCCAAAATAGGGCCTAGTCCTCCGGCTTGATGGTATACCCATCCCAATAACACAAAACAGATCACAATCTTAATGGGAGCAGTATAAGTTTCAAGTTTGCGTATCGAATCAATCCCATGCACAATAAACCACAATTGCAAGAACCAAAAGGCCATAAAACAGACCAATTGGGCAAAATTGATGCCCAAAAATGGCAAAATAGCACCCCCTATGGGTACGCCGAGAATCAAACTACCAAGCGTGTAAATCATTTGACCACCAATCCACGTATCAATGCCATACCACCCACAAGCAACCAGGGCACGCAAAAAGGCGGGTAATTTAGCGCCCAAAGTACCAAAAGATGAGCGCATCAATACTGCGCAAGGTATCCCATATTTGACACCCGCATGGCCAATTAAGAGCATCGGGATTAACACAATGACATTGCCTAAGAAGATCGTTGCAACAGCCTGCTTCCATGACATCCCATTCATGATCAGGCTGCCTGATAACATGTAAGCGGTGATACACATCACCATCCCAATCCATAAGGCTGCAAAATGATACCAGGCCCAAGTACGCGCTTGCACGGAAGTTGGCATCAAATCAGGGTTCGATAAATGAGCATCCATCGTTATATTTTCAAGTTGATCCAAAGCGGATTATTGTACAATTAATGTTGGCTCTACTTTAAAAAAAGTAGCACTTAGCAACAAAAAGCAGTCATCTTGACACGCTTTCTTTATAATAGCGCCTGCTTGTTAATGTTTTCATACTTTAATGGTCGATTGCATTAGGCATAACCTATGAATACGTTCTCTTTTTTTCGATCTTCTTTATTCTTATCCATCAACCGGTATATCGGTAAAATTGGTGGTGTGGCTATGATCATGATCCTAGGCCACTATGACACAAATGTTGTGGCGGCTTTTTCCCTGCTATTGGCTGGCATCTCCATTTTTTTTATGGCTGCTATAGCGGGTCAAATGGGTTTGCAATCAGAATTTGCAAGGCTCAAAGCGCAGAATAAAGATAGTGCAGGATTACTGGCTGGCTCGATCATGCTATTTGGTGGATTAGCGGGTATTTTATATCTTGCTATCTCGGTCATGGGAGCTGATTACTTTATTAGGGGGAAAGATCCCATTTTTGAGAGTGCTCGCCAGAGTTTTGGGCTACTAACTATCTCCATTCCGCTTTTAGCACTCAACAATATCTGTGCCATGTTTTTAGAGGGTAATGGCCGTGCTGCTGTTGTATCCATCGTACGTATTGGACAAGTATTTTGTGGTATTACTATCGTAGTTAGCATCGCTTTACTAATAGGGTTGAGCCTATTTAAAGTGATTAGCGTCTATGTTATTTTAGATGCAACCGCATTATGTGTATTGGGACTATACATTCACAAAAAACAACTGGTTTCTTTTCTTGATTTGTCATTCAACAATATTAAACAAGTTTTTCGACCCTTTACGATCGGGGCACCTGCTGCACTTTGCCAAGCTGCTACGTCTTTTGCCACTTTTCAATTAACAAGTCTTGTAACGGGATTAGGAGTACCTGCTGCAATCGCTTTATCAACCATCATATCGTTAACACTTTTGCTACAAATTCCGATTATTGGGGTTAGTCAACAGGTCGGCTTAGAGGTAGCCAAACAACATAGTCTTAAACAGCCTATTTGGGCTAGCACGAAAAAAGGCTCTATGACGATTTTGATCATTCTGAGCATCGGGATATTAGCTATCTTTTTGAATCGCTCAACACTCGGTTTGATGGTAGCTAATGACGCTACGACCCAAATGGTTTTTGTAGAATCGATTGGTAGCGTCATTTTATACATGATTGCTAGCATCGCATCGCTTTATCTATTGAACTTGCTTCGTTCCTGTGGAGACTATGTGATTCCACAGGTTATTGCTACACTCTGCGGTGCGTTGGGATTTGCCGCATGGGTCATTTGGGTCAGGCAACCTATCTCTTTTGTAGAAAGCATCAATACCTATATTGTATTTAGTATTTTATCAAGCCTAATGCTACTGGGCAGACTGCTCTACCTGAATACTAAGGTAAAAAATAGTCATGCCTAAACATCGTCCAGCACTAATTTGGGTAAACCTTTCACAATTTTCAGGGAATACAAACTGACGGTAATAACACGCAAGAAAAGCTTTAATGGATAAGCAGCATCCTTCATTTTTTCCGTTGCCCAGCAGTTTGCATCATTAAGAAGGGTGCTTTCCTTGTGTACGCTCATACCTTGACGCTCCATAACCCATTCTAAAGCTGACTTACCGTTAACCACATAGCGGTAAACATCTAAGGGAATCTTACGTGTTGTTAACCATTCGTTATAAACGACACGGTTTTGCCAAGGCTTTTCCAGCTTCTATAAAAGCATTAAAATCCGTATAGATTCTGACGCAAGGAATATGTAGCAATACTTTGGTAAGATTATTGGTGTAGCTTGTTTTATAGGCTTCAGAATATTAAGACACCATAAACATGGTATAAAGATATTTTCTTTGGTAAGAGTTTGGTTAGGATATGCAGGTAGCGGCTTGCTTAAATAGCATGAATCTTGCCATCAGTCTCCTTTGTAACAAGACTAACCATTTTTGTCAACATACTACTACTCTACTTGTTTGGTACCAAATATCTTATCGCCCGCATCTCCCAAACCTGGAATAATGTAACCATTCTCATTAAGATGGCTATCTAAGGCAGCGGTAAAAATTTCTACATCCGGATGCCGTTTATTCACTAATGCTACGCCTTCTGGCGCTGAAACCATCGTTACCGCTCGAACATGTTGACAGCCTTTTGTTTTAAGTAAATCAATGGTTGCACACATTGACCCACCTGTTGCTAGCATCGGATCAATGATCAGCGCTAAACGCTGATTAAGCGAACCGACAAACTTATCAAAATAAGGAACTGGCTCTAAAGTTGCTTCATTGCGATAAAGCCCCATCACACTGATCTTAGCCGAAGGAATCATATCAATAACCCCATCGAGCATACCTAATCCTGCCCGTAAAATAGGTACCACATTGATTTTTTTACCCTTGATGCGAAATACATCAACTGACCCACACCACCCTTCAATACTCGTTAACTCAAGATCTAAATCACGGGTTGCTTCGTAGGTTAACAATCTTGCCAATTCTTTGGTCAATAGTCGAAATTGTGATGTACTGATATCACGCGCTCTCATTAAACCTAACTTATGTTGCACCAAGGGATGTTTGACAATGTGAACCCCTAGTTTCGTCATGGGCACTCCTTCAAAACAATTGGCAAGATTAAGATGCTTCATTTTACTCTCTAGACTTTAATTTTAGGGTAAAAATTCCTATTTTTAGAAGAATAGCATCCTGTTTTAAAGGGTAAGCACATTCAATACATACATTTCAACTAATTCTCCTAACCACATCAAACATGTTACAATTTTGGCTGATCAAATCAGGTAGGATCAGACTAGGATATGAGATATGAAAAAATATTGTTGGCTTGCTGCATTAGTCATCGCGAGTAGTTTGCCAGTTTTATCTTGTGCCGACGATGCTCCGCTTCTCCCAAAGTCTCACTCTGAATCACTGCCTTCTTTTTTTGATTTTTGGGATTACGATATCACCGTTGAAGCTGGCATTGAAAAAACACTCTCCAAAGACGAATCTTTCAACCTATCTCACCCAATACTGATAGGTAATTTTGACCTAGAAGTAAAGGGAGTTTTTCCGGTTGCGCCAACCACTTCAAAGACGAGCTTATTATGGGGAACCCATATGCGCTTGTCGCCACAGCACTTAGCCATTAAAGATGTTTACGCGGGTGTAGGTTTTCAGTTTGGGCAGTTAAAGTATGGTTTATTGACAACACTACCTGAGAACCCTCTTGCTGATTACTGGAAGGGAGAAGGCGCTAATAATATCGCTATTTATAATAATTTTGACACACTACTAAAAAATGCTTATCGTTTTCAATCCACTCCGTTAAACGGCTTTTCTTTTCATCTCATTCGAGGAACCAGCGGTTATATCACGGGTGCAACCAACAAACCCGATATTACCTTTACCATTTCTGACATTCCTGTCACAGGTTATGGATTCCAGTTTCAAGATAAAGGTTTAACGATGGGCTACACTACTTTTACAAAAGAAGGCGATGCACAAACAACTGTCGCACCGCGAGGAACCTATATTTTGACAACACCCTCAACGCCTTCCCCTGGTGGATTTCCAGATATGCCAGGATTTGGTAGAAATGAGCGATCTACATCACCATCCACCTCAACTCAGTCTTCTGCTGATACATCGAATAAAGATATTTATATACAACGGCAGATTAAAATTGGCTATGACCAACACCCGCTATGGTGGCAATTAGGCTACCAACAAAAACAAAGTCGGGAAGGCTGGGGAGATGTCTCATCGGTCATGCCCGTTACACCGAGTCAAAAAGCAATCGACGTCATTAAAGAAGATATTGGTTTGCTCAATGAAATACTCCAAAATCCGGACATTAAATTCACTTGGCCTTGGTTTAAAACACATGAAATTTTAGCAGGGATAGGTTATACCTTTGGCCAATTCCGACCTAAGGCCATGGTGGTTTTTGGTACCATTGACAAGAGCAGTCGTCGTAATATCTGTATTGATGTATCGCAATGCGATGACTCGATCTGTCAAGTCGCAGAACAACGTTATGGTCAAATCATTGAACGAGAAGTTCCCATGTCCGACTATCGACAATATATCTTAGGCATAGATTATCTTGTCAATACGCACACCACTTTGGGTGTCTCTTGTGGAAAAATAAATTGGCTTAACCATGACTATGGGAGTGATGAAACCCTCCAAGAACTGGGTGCTTGGCAAAATAAACAAAGTTTTGGGTTACATATTAGTCATCGGTTCTAAAAAAATAGCTTGTGACCTGTCTATCACCTCTAACGTACCTTTCAAAAATAAGGTGTGTTATCGCGTTGTATGACCTGTTAGTAATGGTAATCCAACCAGCGAAAAGGTCATCGGCACAACAGGTAAATCTCGCAGACCTAAAAGCAAAAACGCTTGATTTAATTTGATCGTTTATTCTAAAAAGTTATATTGCCCTCTAGCCTATCATCGCCACATTACTGAACCAATATGCCCACTTCACAATTAATTTTTAATCTCAATTTGCCTAGTCACTATGACTTTAATCATTTTATTGTCGGAGACAATCATGAAGCACTGGCCATGCTTGCCTCAAAGAACACGGAACGATTCATTGCATTATGGGGCTATTCAGGCGCTGGTAAAACGCACCTACTTAAAGCTTGGATTCAGCAAGCAACAATACAAAAACTACCTGCTCTTTATATTGATGCGCGACACACAAAACTTACACATGCCATAAAACACGCGAACCAGCTTGCTGTTGATCATATCGAAGCACTCGATACAGAATCGCAAACTACGCTATTTGCGATATATAACGCTTTTCGTACAACACCGTCTGCTCGCTTATTGATCGCATCAAATTGTCCTCCCTCACAATTAGTGCTGCGCGATGATTTGCGATCGCGTATCAGTGCAGGGTTAGTCTATGAAATTCACGCACTCAGCGATGAACACAAATTCATCGCGCTACGCACTTATGCTCAGGCGAAACAAATTAATATACCGGATAACATATTGCGATACTTGCTGCATCACTTCCAGCGCAACCTTTCCGCTTTAACTTTGCTTATAGATACACTGGATCGTGAAGCGTTATCCCATCATCATCCCATTACCTTGCCATTTTTAAAATCCATTTTATCTATTTAGCGTAATACACTCAATCTGGGCACTTATTAACTGTCTTTGACTCGTTTTAACAATGCTAGTCAAGGATAGCAAAACACGTTACAATGTGCGCTTAATATTCACCCTCAATAAGGAATGACTATGCTTGCTGCTCCTGCTGTTAGTTCGTCAATAGCCAGTATCTTTTCCTCACCCATGATCCCGATGCTCTTGATTTTCTTTGGATTTTGGTATTTTTTCATTATTCGCCCCCAAATCAAACGTAATAAATCCGACCAAGCGATGCGAAGTGCCCTATCTAAAGGAGACGAAGTGATGGTGCTCGGAGGGCTCATTGGACGTATTGCCAAAACCGATGAGCAGTTTATTAGCATTGAAGTTGCTAAAGGCGTAACGATTCAATTACAACGCACTAGCGTCAATGCAAAATTACCGGAAGGCACCTATAAAGCATCATAATCTCAATAAAGATTGCCATGTATCGCTACGCTCATTGGAAATATGCTGTTATTGTTTTTATTTTAGCTTTAGCAACCGTTTATATCCTGCCTAATTTTTTTCGTACCGTACCGGCAATCCAAATTTCCAGTGCACGGCAGTCTGCGCATATTAATGAATCCACCCTAAGAGCTGCCAAAATCACCTTACAAATAGCAGGTATTCCTTATCGCGATTTATTTTTACATCAAAACAGTGTAAAGATACGATTTGCTAATCCTCAGCACCAGCACCAAGCCTACCTAGCTATCCAAAAACAGTTTGGCTCAAGCTACATCATGGCATTAAATCAGCTCGTTAATTCACCTGTATGGATGCATAAAATTGGAGCGCAGCCCCTATTTTTGGGGTTAGATTTACGCGGTGGCGTACACTTTTTACTTCAAGTAGATACAGAGGCGGTCTTAAATAAAACCATGGATCGCTATATGAGCGATCTTCGGCATGCCTTGATCGATCAAAACATCCTACCAAGCAGCATGATGAAACAAAATAAGCGTATCGTGCTGATCTTTGCTAATGCGCTCGCAACGCAAAAAAGTCAGGAAGTTATCCGCCAAGCCACCCCGTTGCAAACTTTCAAACAGTCGAGTAATCAGCTTATTCTCGATTTACCAAAGGGAGAATTGGATCGTATACAGCGTCGCATGATCCAGCAAAATATCCATACGCTGCACAACCGCATTAATGAATTAGGGGTAGCAGAACCCGTTGTACAGCAAGCTGGATTTGATCGCATCATTGTAGAGCTACCTGGTATACAGGACACTGCTAAAGCAAAGGATATTCTGGGTCGTACAGCCATTTTGCAGGTTCGTATGGTAGACGATGATGAAGCAGCAAACCGCGAAGCGATCACTGGCAATGTACCACCTGGCTATGAATTATTAGACGATGGACAACGTAAAATCCTTGTTTCACAGGATGTTGAATTAACGGGTGATAACATCAGTGATGCCCAAGCTGGTTTTGACCAAAATGGTGCGCCTGCTGTGCATATTCGTTTAGATTCACGGGGAGCTGAAATCTTTCGACAAGTCACCGCAGCGAATATTGGTCAGCGTATGGCCATGGTATTAATTGAAAAAAATAAAACAGAAGTGGTCACCGCCCCGGTTATTCGCTCCGAGATCGGTGGAGGACAAGTAGAAATCTCTGGTCATATGAATTCGGCCGAAGCCAATGACATCGCACTACTCTTACGCTCTGGTGCCTTGGCAGCACCGATGAGTATCATTGAAGAGAGTATAGTTGGCCCGAGCTTGGGTCAAGAAAATATTCAAAAAGGGCTTTATGCAACCCTTTGGGGTTTTATTGCCGTCGCCTGCTTCATGGTGCTCTATTACCGTGTATTTGGCTTAATTTCTGCTGGTTCTTTGCTGGTTAATGTCGTGCTATTGCTTGCCATACTATCTGCCTTGCAAGCAACACTAACCTTGCCAGGCATTGCAGCTATCGCACTGACGCTCGGTATGGCTATTGACTCAAACGTATTAATTAATGAGCGCATCAGAGAAGAGTTAAGAAATGGTGCAACCCCACATTTTGCGATGCAAGCTGGTTATCGATTTGCTTGGGCGACCATTTTGGACTCTAACGTAACCTCATTTATTGCAGGCGCTGCTTTGTTTAGTTTAGGTTCTGGTTCAGTGAAAGGTTTTGCAGTCGTACATTGTTTGGGTATTTTAACTTCCATGTTTTCTGCCGTATTCGTATCGCGCGGGTTAGTCCACCTGTGGTACGGCAACCGCAACAGGTTAGCTAGCCTTTCAATTGGTCAAATCTGGCAACCCAAAACACCCGCCTAAGGATAAATCGCTATGGAATTTTTCCGCATCAAACATGACATCCCATTCATGAGTTACGGCAAAATTACTACCGCCATCTCTTTAATCACCTTTTTACTGGCTATTGTGTTTTTATTGTTGCGCGGATTGAACTTGTCAATGGAATTTACAGGAGGTACTGCTTTACAGGTACACTATCCACATGCTGCACCCTTACAAGACATTCGCCATCGTTTGGCAGCATTTGGCACCAATCTTTCTGTGCAACAAATCAATAGCGTACATGAGGTACAGATCAAATTACCTAGCAACACCAAAGCCTCCTCAACACAATCTGTTGAGCATTGTATGGCGCTATTAAAGCAAGGTAATACAGGCGTAACGCTTGCATCTAGTTCAACCATTCAACCACAAGTAGGTTCTGAATTAGCGCTGCAAGGTATTTATGTGATTTTAGCAGTTTGTGTGGGCATCATGCTCTATTTGGCTTTGCGCTTTGAGTGGCGTTTTGCGCTCTCAGCGATCATCGCCAATATGCATGACATTGTCATTATTTTGGGTTGCTTTGCTTATTTTCAGTGGGAATTTTCACTAACGGTATTAGCGGGTGTTTTAGCGGTCTTAGGCTACTCAGTTAATGAATCGGTTGTTGTTTTTGATCGAATCCGTGAAAACTTCAAGCGGCCTAGCATGCGTAAAAGACCAGTCGCTGAAATTATTGACAATGCCATTACAGCAACCATAAGTCGTACTATCATCACGCACGGCTCAACCGAAGCAATGGTGCTGTCCATGCTCATTTTTGGAGGATCTGTTTTGCATGGTTTTGCACTTGCTTTAACAATTGGTATCGTGTTCGGTATTTACTCTTCAGTATTAGTTGCTAGCCCAATTGTCATGGCATTGGGCTTATCTCACCACAACCTCATCAAACCACCAAAAATCAAGCAAGAAGCTGTTGTTTAAGCAATAATACTGTGCCGACATTCTGAAAGCTAGTTTAACCGCCTAATGCTGACATGAACCGCACAATTTTAGTCGGTTCTTCAATAAATTCATGCCGCTCTGGTTTTTGCCAAATGGCGTGATAAATGGCCTCAGTTAGCACTTCATCATCATGGTTTTCTAAAATTGGCTTAAGTGGCAATGCACTATTTTGTCCTAAGCAGGAATAGAGCACACCATCAACTGATAAGCGGACACGATTACAAGACGCGCAAAAATGTTGTGAAATCGGTGTAATAATGCCAATAGTAAATTGACCATCCGAGGTTCTCCAATAACGAGCAGGTCCCCCACCTAATTCTTGCGTCAAAGGCACCAACTGATAACGTGCTTTTAAATGCTCTAAAATAGGTTGGAGGTTAACAAAACCAGCGCTTCTACCTGACTGTCCAACAGGCATTGCTTCAATCAACCGCAGGATAAAACCTTCTTGTATACAAAAATCTGCCATGGATTCAATATCACCATCATTCACGCCAGCGAGTACGACCATATTTAATTTGATCGGAGAAAACCCAACGGTTTTGGCTACCATCAAGCCATCCATTACTTGCTGTAAACTGTCTGAACCCGTAATTTGCTGCATGCAATCACGACGCAATGAATCAATACTGACATTCAGTCGTTTGACGCCAGCCATGTAAAGTGGCTTGGCAAACCTAACCAGTTGTGTCGCATTGGTCGTCAATGATAAATCCGTTAAACCGGGTAATGTGGCAAGTTGCTTGGCTAATTCGGGCAAATTACGTCGCAATAGCGGCTCGCCACCCGTGATGCGGACATGATCAACACCTAGGCGAACAAAAGCGCCCACAACCCTTGCTATTTGATCAAAATTTAACCAACGGCTTGGCTCCTTAAAATCCTTGAAGCGCTTAGGTAAACAATAGGTACAACGCAAATTACACCGATCCATCACCGATAGGCGAAGATAGCGAATTGTTCGATTAAACCGATCTGTTAACATCTTTGAAAGATTTGCTTTGTATTGAAGTTCATGCTGAATCCCTCAACATCAAGAACCAACCTACCTATTCCATGTAGGTGAAACGCTTCTGCTAAAAAACCTGATTCTCGCCTTATACGCGTTATTCGATCTGCTGACAAGAGGGTAAATCGTCTCGGCGTATATAGTTAACAATATGGTAGATAACACCAGAGCTTGACTGACCCGACAAACGCTTGCTTTCTTGCCAGTACGCCACATCAAATACAGGAAAAAAAGTATCGCCTGCCACCTGTAAACCAATCTTCGTCAAACAAAGCTCATGCGCAAAAGGTAAACTGGCTTCATAAATCTTAGCACCGCCAATAACATAAATAATCGACTCATTTTTAAGTAGATTAAAGGCCTCTTCAACACCATGTGCTACCTCTACCCCCTTAGAGCGCCAAGTAACTTGGTGCGTTACCACAACATTTTTGCGATTCGGTAGGGGTTTTTCGCCAATTGATTCATAAGTTCTACGACCCATAACCACCACTTTACCTGTAGTCGCTGCTTTAAAATGCTTTAAATCTTCAGGTATATGCCAAGGAATATGATTATTCAAACCAATGACATTATTATCCGCAATGGCTGCAATTAAGATAATTTTTGTCATACTGCTACCGTTGCTTTAATCGGTGGGTGCGGGTCATAACCTATTAATTCAATATCTTCATAACGAAAAGCAAAAATATCACCGACAGCAGGATTTAAACGAACTTGTGGTAAGGCTTTTGGCGTACGATTTAATTGTTCAGTTGCCTGCATGATATGGTTATCATAAAGATGTGCATCACCCAAGGTATGGATAAAATCACCAAGCGCTAAATGACAGACCTGCGCAACCATCATGGTGAGTAAAGCATAACTTGCAATATTGAACGGAACGCCTAAAAAAATATCTCCTGAGCGCTGGTATAACTGACAGGATAATTGATTGTTCAATACATAAAACTGGAAAAAAGAATGGCAAGGCGGTAGAGCCATCTGATCTACCAGTGCAGGATTCCAAGCGCAAACTAGGTGTCGCCTTGAATAGGGGTCATGTCGAATCGCATCAATCACGTTGGCGATCTGATCAATTGATGTACCATCTGGCTTTGGCCAATGTCGCCATTGATAACCATAAACAGGGCCCAATTCACCTTGCTCATCTGCCCACTCGTCCCAAATACGTACGCCATGTTCACGTAAGTAAGCAATATTAGTCTCACCGCGTAAAAACCATAGCAATTCATGCACAATAGACTTCCAATGACATTTTTTTGTGGTAACGAGTGGAAACCCTTTTTGTAGGTTAAAGCGCATCTGATAGCCAAAAATCGATCTGGTTCCTGTACCTGTCCGATCAGGTTTTTTAACGCCATGCATCAATACATGCTGCATTAAATCAAGATAAACTCGCATCAATGGTTATCCTTTTTTTCACAAAGCCTAAGCGACAGTCATGAATGCCAGGCTTAAGATCAGTATAAAACAGCTTCTCAAGAATTGCATCATCATCCCCTATTCTTTTAAAGAAGCTTGACAAGGTAAGGTTCACTCTCTAGAATTCAAACGAGTTGGTGATTAACAGTTCAAAGCACCCGTAGCTCAGTTGGATAGAGTATCTGGCTACGAACCAGAAGGTCGGGCGTTCGAATCGCTCCGGGTGCGCCACTTGTCCCCATCGTCTAGAGGCCTAGGACATCGCCTTTTCACGGCGGCAACCGGGGTTCGACTCCCCGTGGGGACGCCACTTTTTGTTCTTAAATTGGCCCGCTCCCTTATTTCAGGGGTGACAGTCTCTTGTGCTTGAAAATAAATCATGGCATACTGAACAGTTTTTGGTCTTGATGAAAACGTGCATAACAATATGATGTTGCGTAGTTTTGTAAAATACCTTTCCTCGTCTTCCCTGATCATCTGTGTCATCTTAGGTGGTCTGATCGGGCTTTATATGGGCAAAAGCGCTGAAGTTCTTGCGCCCATTGGCACACTTTTTGTTAATGTTGTCTTTACGCTCGTTGTACCGCTCATTTGCACCAGCGTCATTCGTGCCATCAGTAGCATGGAAAGCACCAGCCGTTTAGGCAAGGTCTTCGGCGTATCCATGCTGGTTTTTTTAGTAACCAGCTTACTATCCAGTTTAATTATGGTCGCTATTGTGTTCGCTATTCCGGCGGCACAAAAAATGGATCTACCCTTTGCGCAAGCAGTCGTTAGTCAATCCAAAAGCTTGGCTGATATTTTAGTGACAATACTCAGTGTTTCGGATTTTGTGAGCTTGCTCAGCCGCACCAATATGCTGGCAATGATTATCATCTCAGGTGGCGTTGGCTTTGCCACGCTTTTGTCAGGCAAATCTGGAGAACCCTTTGCCACATTCATTGAATCAGCCAATACGGTATTAATTCGCTTGAGTCAAATGGTGATGAAAGCCGCTCCCATTGGATTAGGAGCTTATTTTGCAACACTGACTGGTCGCTTTGGGGAAACACTCGTAGCACAGTACTTAACAGCAGCGGGCATCTATTGGATATCAGGTATCGTTTACATCTTGATCATGTTTTCGCTTTACGCATGGATCGCTGGTGGTAACATAGGTTTTAGACGTTTTTGGGGTGCTATTTCACCAACTGCCATTACCGCTATATCAACTTGCTCAAGCGCCGTATCACTTCCAGCTAATTTACAGTCAGCCAAAAAAATAGGTGTACCCAATGATATTGTCAATACTTGCATTCCATTGGGAACCAGTATTCATAAACAAGGTGCGGCACGCTGTGGTGTACTTTTTTCCGCATTTTTATTCGGCGTATTTAACCAAACCATCCATACCCACACCATCTTTTTTGCGCTACTTGCCATAGGTTTACTCGTTAGTGTCATCATGGGAGCTATGCCTAATGGTGGCGCTATTGTCGAAGTGGTTATCATTAGCATCTTGGGTTTTCCGATTGAATCGTTACCTCTACTCATTGTTTTACACTCCATCGTTGATCCCCTATCTACCGTTATCAATGCCTGCGGCAATACGGTCAATAGCATGATAATTGCCCGGATTGTTGATGGCAAAGCATGGCTGTCACGACATCGCCCCTCACCTATTCTCTAAGTAGTACGTCTTGCTCAGCTTAAAGCGTTTTTAATGTCGGTTTTTGCATACGATGTTTTTAAAAGGAATTTATGATGAATGCTGCACTCGTAGCGATTCTCGTCATGTTAACTTTGGCGTTATGTCGCATTCATGTCATTATCAGCTTGCTTTTAGGTTGTATCATCGGTGGCGTCTTAGGTAATTTGTCTATTGAAGCCATCATTAAGGCTTTTAATGGCGGTATATCCAATGGGGCACCGATCGCTTTAGCTTATATCTTGTTGGGCGCTTTTTCGATCGCCATTGACCGCTCGGGATTACCGCAGGCGTTTTCAGATTGGATCACCAAACAAATCACCCTAAACACTGCCAAAACTCACTTAAAGTGGGGTCTTATCAGTTTACTTATTTTGGTCAGCATTGCATCGCAAAACTTAGTACCCGTACACATTGCTTTTATCCCTATTTTGATCCCGCCTTTACTTTATATCATGAGTCAATTAAACATTGATCGGCGTGCTATTGCATGTGTACTATCTTTCGGATTAGTAGCTCCTTACATGTTTTTACCTATTGGTTTTGGTAGTATTTTTTTAAATCAAATCCTCCTCGGTAACATAGCAAAATTTGGCGCATCGGTTGCTGATATTAATATTATGCAAACCATGGCTCTTCCAGCGCTAGGAATGTTTGTTGGTCTAATCATTGCGCTTTTGATTAGTTACCGTAAACCAAGACATTATGCTGTTGAAATTAACCGGGCTTCACTCACCAAAAAGCCGCTGCGTCTAAGGGCATTAGTGATTCCATTAGGCGCTGTAACCGCAGCTTTTATAGTACAAATTTATTCAAATTCGATGATGTTAGGAGCGCTTTTTGGATTTTTGTTATTCATGACAACCGGCACCGTGAAATGGAAAGAATCCGATGCAGTATTTACTGAAGGCGTGCAAATGATGGCCATGATCGGCTTTATCATGATCACCGCTCAAGGTTTTGCTGAAGTCTTACAAGCTACAGGCACAATCAACGACTTAGTCGCTAACGCTGTTCGCCTCTTTGGTGATAATAAAGGCGCTGCTGCTTTGGTGATGTTAGTTACTGGGTTATTGGTCACAACAGGTGTAGGTTCATCGTTTTCTGTGGTACCGATTTTGGCAGTTGTGTATGTACCCATTTGTCTTAAGATGGGCTTTTCTCCAGCAGCAATTGTGGCGTTAGTGGGTACATCTAGTGTATTGGGGGATGCGGGTTCTCCTGTATCGGACTCTGCATTAGGGCCCACGTCTGGGCTGAACGGTGATGGCTTACACGATCACATTAAAGACACCGTCATTCCAACATTTTTACACTTGAACATACCACTACTGATCGCTGGTTGGATTGCGGTGATGGTTTTATAAGTTACGGTCTTCTAGGTTCGGTGAGATGCATTGTTACGATGGATTAGGAAGCAGTTGACGACATTTGGCGTTAGAGTATGTATAACTTTGCTTTACAACTGAAAACGTGGCATGAATACACAAAGCAGCTAAAAGAACGAGTTATTCATTAAAAGGCAGTAAGTTATGACGACAATTATCATATTGTTAATTTTGGAAGCTGTCTGCTTTATAAAAAAATGCTGTTATTTTCAAACAGTCTAGCGCAACATAAAAAGGCAACCAATGTTGGTATGCTACGAAGTTATCTATTTAACTTGAGCAATAAGTTAAAAAATTTTGCGCAAGGTTTGAGTAGTCATAGTCTTTCAGCACACAGCGCTTTGCGCGACGACCCATTTTTTCTTTCTCATCCAAACTCAAGGCTGTGATGGCTAAAATACCTTGAGCAATTGCCTCAATGTTTTCAGCTTCAACCGTAATACCACATTTTATTTCACTGACAAGATCACGCTTCAAAGGCGAAGCATGTAAGATAGGTTTAGCTGCCATCATATAGTCAAATAATTTGTTAGGATTTAAACCAAAGCGATAAATGGGTCGGTTTTTCCAACCCAGATAACAAGCATCCAATTGTTGCAAGACGTCAGGCACTAGTTTTTTGGGTATAGCTGGATAAAAATAAAGATTCGTGAGCGCTAAGTCCTCAGCTAGGCGCATTAAAGCTTTTTTATCAGGACCCTCTCCAACCAACACCACGCCGACCGATGCATCGTTTAATTGTGCGATTGCATGTAAAAGATCATCAAGTGCATTAGCTAAACCATGGCCACCGATATAGCCTAATAAAAAACGATGGCGTTGTCGTAGGGATGTTAGATCAATAGAGGATTGACTGAAGGAACTTCTTTTGTGGGCTAGCCATAAATCTCGTGCAACACCATTAGGAACCACGTGATATTTATGAGCCGCCATACCATGTGCCATCATGTAAGTTTTTGCATCAGGTACCATCGAAATAACTTGGTCAGCATAGCGGTAAGCAAAATATTGCGCAGACTGTAATAGCCAAACAAAAGGATGAAAACGTGACATCCCACCCACCTCGATGAGCGTTAAGGGCCATAAATCATGTACTTCATACACTAGTTTAGCGTGAAATCGTTTTGCAATAATTTTGGCTTGAAAAATATCCAATGGATAGGTACTGGATGCAATAACGATATTGGGTCGCCAGGCTATACTTTGCAAATGGCGCGTAAAACCTCTCAAGCGATATAAAAAAGTAAAAATATTTCGTGCACGCCGTATGCCATTATGCTGGTAAGTGGGCGTTTTACACCAAGTATAACGAATCCCATCAATTAACTGATGCAAAAAACGTCCATTAACAACTGGATTTGTTTGGCGTAAATGGCTATAAGCAGCAGCCACGATCCACACTTTATGACCTGCATGGATCCATTCGCGTGCCAAATAATAAGGACGAAACTCCATACCATGCACCATGGAGCCAGCATAATGATTGATATAGAGGATATTCACGGTTGTCTACGAATCCGCCACAGATCCAGTTAATTGATCATATAAAGCAAAGAGTTTATGGGATTCCATTTCCCAATTATATTGCTTTAACACGGCTTGTCGACCCGCATCACCCATAGCTTTAGCCATTTTAGGGTTATCCAATAATTGACGAATCGCCTGTGCAATGGCTTGCGCATCAGAAGGATCAACCAGTAACCCGCACTGCGCCTGCTCAACAATACTACGCCATAGCGGAAAATCAGACACAATAACTGGTAAACCAACTGCCATATATTCGAACAATTTGATTGGCAACGCCAAAAGATGGTTCGGTGTTGGTAAAAGCGTTACGACGCCCACCTTAACACGCATCAATATATTCATGATACCTTGGCGATTCACTACGCCTAATTCATGCACCCAGCACCAACCCGCTTTCTTCACCAACTGCTCATGAAGCATCGGTTCGCTCCATAGTCCAGCCAATTGCAATGGCACCCTCGCCTGATGAATCGCCTCAATCAGTATGTTGATACCCCGAATAGATGAAATGCTTCCTATATAACAGATTTCGTTTTTTCGCTTTGACCAAGCAACGGGCTTACCCAATTCAGTGAGTAAAGGATAATTGCGAAGTAAAATGGTAGGGTTTTTAATTCGCCTAAAGCGATCCTGAAGATGAAGAGTAGGCACGACTAAAGCATCAAAGCGCTTTGCAGCATAATGTTCTAAGTGGATCCATAAATAGGAGCAAGTTGGGCGTATCCACCGTGGAATCCAATATTTGGTCAATAGCTGGCGTGGCACATCCTCATGGATGTCGTAAATGACTCGGTACCCTAATTTTTTAAGCCACAACGCCATGATGATCAGTTCTGGGTCATGGAAGTGTACTAAACAAGAGCCTAATGAACGAACCGCTTGAAACAAGCGATATATCGTATAAGTCATGCGCATCAAGCGTCCGCCACGAGCAAAACACCCAACATCCACAATCGTGACACCCTGACATTGTCCATTACCTTTTCCATCAGCAACGAACAAAGTCACTGCATAACCTGCTCGTGCTAACGTTACGCATTCTTTAGTAAAGATACGCACATCATTTCTTGGGTGAACAGACGTCACATGCACAACCGTTTTACGTTGCATCGTTTGTTCCTTGAGCTCTCATCAAATCGAACAAAGTTCGTGATAGATAGCTACAAAACGTTGGATAGACTGGCTACGTAAGCCTGAAGCGCGAACGATCTGTCGGTTCATCAAAATTAATCGATCCATTCGTGCACTATTTTTGGTCAGCATGATAGCACGCAAGATACTATTCGATAATCCCATTAGGTCAGTATGCGGATGAACAATACCATTTACACCGTCTCGTATCACTTCTACATTACCCGCAATATTCGATACCACCGGAATACAACCATATGCCATTGCCTCCGACAAACTTAGACTCACCGCATCAGAATTGGGCACGCTCACAAAAATAGCAGCCGATTGATAAAGTTTATTTAACGCTTGTTCGCTAACCATTCCGATAAACTGCACCTGTTTAAGTTGGAGTGCTTGAGCTAAGTTTTTTAGTATAACTGTTTGATGACCCTCCCCAGCGATAAGCAGCAGCCAATCTGGATGTACTGCTTCTACCCGCTGCCAAGCACGTAAAATAGCATCAATACGGTAAAGTGGTTTATGTAAACGATTGGACAAAACATATTGGCGTTTTGAAAAACTCCGATTGGGCATCGAAACACCAAAATTCAGGACAGACAACCTATCTGATTTGAGCAATAACGGGCTGACAATCCTTGCCATTTCATAAGAAGCTACGGTTACATAATCAACATGCTTTAGATATTTTTTTAAGAGTTGGTATTGCCACCACACGGATTTAGCTTGTAAGACATCCGAACCATAGCAAGTTAGTAAGGTCGTAATCTTCATTGCGCTAGTTGCTTGCAACATATGCCAAGCAATGCTGTTGGCTTGATGAATATGTAATACTGTTGGTACAGATTGCTTCAATAAATCCGGCCAGTACTGTAAAAGCCAAGCACGAATGCGTTGTGGCAGATTGTATGCTGAAAAAGTAAATGAAACAGGTAGCTGTGCTTCTAAATTGGCGGGTCGGTAACAAGACGGTATATCACCTCCACCAACGAGCAAAATAGTCTTCACATGAGGGGCAATATATCGTAAATATCGCCAAGTATGAATCGAAACAGAACCCGCCAAAATCAGCCGAATGTTCTTTTTGTGCATCATGACACAAGAAACAGAAAATGACGGTAATATATTATCATGTTGGATAGCTCAGTGTTGCCCGTTTGGCCATACGATATAACCATCCTAAATAGCCGATAAAAAAGATACTTTGTAAGGCCGCAATGAAATATAAAGCAAGCTGTATATCTTGCCATATAAACCAACCGAACATCAGTCCGCCAACATGTAGCAAACAACTAAGAACGGTGAAATAAAAAGTCACCTGCTGTTTACCTAATACCAGTGGCAGCATACCCAGTGAAGTCACTAAAAAGTAACCAACCATATAAGGAGAAAATACAGCAGCCATGGCACCTGCCATTCGCCACACTTCTCCAAACACCCAAACAAATAAAGATTGACCAAAAAATACCAATAGCAAAGCAGGAAACAACGATAAAACACATAAAATACAGAGTAATTTAAGATAAAAATGCGCAAGATTACCCTGTGTATGGTATAGCGCCGTCATTTCTCGATAAGCAATTTGTGCAATAGCTGTGCCAATCAACATAGCGGGCATACGAATAACACGAAGCATTATACCCAATAAGCCAATCATCCATGAACCAGAAAGTATCCCAACCAACATAAAGCATAAAGGATCTTGTAGCCCACCGATGAAAGTCTGAGGCATCGTAATAATAGGAAACTTAACATACGCTTTGGCTTCCGCTTTCATCCCCGCCCAAGTTGATAATTTCCGCCAAGGAAAGCATTGCACCATATCATGCCAGGCATAAGCAATTAATAAAGCCAATTGACCAGTTATATGGCCTATTAATAGCCCTATACCACCCATGCCAAGATAGCCACCCATGATTTGCGTGATCACCATGACGATAGCCCGAATGATAGGTGCTACAACATTAGTATGATCACGCCGCTGGCGATTGTTCCATTGAAAAAAAACCTGTGAAGCCCCTGCTAAGAGTAATGCAAGTGGCAACCATAAAAACCAATCAACCATCGCTGGGTCATGTATCCAGCCCGCTAAGATACTGGCTACTACGCTTATTACCAGCATCAACAATAATCCCATGATGCTGTTAATAACGAGTGCTAAAACCACTAAATTGCTCGCCCTTTTCTCGTTTTCTGGCAACATTAAAGCCAGTTCATAGCGCCCAGTCATCAGCACGAGTAAATTAGAAAGCCAAGTCGTATAGATTGCAAACTGACCAAAGCTTTCGGGATCATAAAGCTTAGTTAAAATGGGTAAAGCAATGAAAATTAATGCTTGCCCAATTAAGGCGCCACTCGACATAGCGCCAACTGCGCGCACAAAATACCAAGAAAGGCTTTCAGAAAACATCGAGAAATTCATCGTTACCGATCAACGCTATGAGTCATCGTATGAATAAACCGCTCCAAAAACTTTATCCATGATATCCCACCGCCTCTTTAAGTACTTGAGCAATATACTGTTGTGTTGCAACATCTAAAAAAGGATGCATGGGCAAACTTAACACGGTGGTCGAGGCTGCTTCGGTATGAATAAAGGCACGAGAGGATTGTTGAGCCATGCATAACGCGGGTTGTTGATGTAACGGTATCGGATAATGTACCGCTGTTGGAATACCCTGTTTGGCTAGTACTGCTTGCACATGTGGACGATTATTGATTTGGATAGTGTACTGCGCATAAGCGCTCAGGCAATCTGGTGCTATCTGAGGTATCTTCACAAAGCCCTTTAGCAGGGCATCATAATTCTTGGCTACTTGTTGACGAGCCATAATTTCAGCTTCGAAAGTAGGGAATTTAGCCAACAAAATAGCAGCTTGTAGTGTATCTAACCGACCATTTAAACCCAAAGTGGTATGGACATAACGCTCGGATTGGCCATGTATACGCATTAAACGCAATTGCTGTGCTAGGGCTGCATCATTGGTAAAACACATCCCCCCATCCCCATAGCAACCCAATGGCTTTGCAGGATAAAAACTCGTACAACTTATCGTCGCTAAACGCCCCGATCGCCTGCCCTTATATTGTCCACCAAAACTTTGTGCCGCATCTTCAATAACTGCCAAACCATGCTCTTGCGCAATCGCATTGATTGCATCAAAATCAGCGCATTGCCCATATAAATTCACCACCATAATCGCTTTTGTGCGTGGCGTAATGGCTGACGCAATGTTTTTTGGATCCATGTTGTAGCTTATCGGATCAATATCAACATAAATAGGCGTAGCGCCTAATAAAGCAATGGTTTCAGCTGTTGATATAAAAGTAAAAGGTGTTGTAATTACTTCGTCGCCTGATCCAATATTCAGTGCCATCAGTGCCATCTGTAAAGCGGTTGTACCGTCTGATACACCAACAGCATACTTGGTTTGAACAAAATCCGCTAAAGTAGCTTCAAGCTCAGCAACTTCTGGACCTAAAATATATTGCCCATGATTTAAAACTTGTTGGATGCGCTCATCAATAACAGCTTTAAGTTGCTGATATTGTGTTGCCAGGTCAGTCAATGCGACGGTCATGATTTGAGCTAAAGAAGATTGCAAATATTCGCATTATAAACTGTTTCGATCCACAACATCGGCATTGCAACACTACGGATGTAACTCATACCTAAGCTGCTTTTTAAACAGCAAGCAAAATAGCTAATAATGCTTCACCATAACGCGCTAACTTTGTTTTGCCAATACCGTATATATGCATTAATCCAGCCAGATTGGTTGGTCTTTTCTCAACTAATTCACGTAAGGTGCGATCTGAAAAAATGACATAAGTAGGCACCTGTTGATTTGCAACGATCCGAGATCGCCAAGCACGTAAAGCTTCCCATAAACGCTCTTGTCGCTCAGAGCGCAACCATATACTCGCTCCTTTCGTCTGATCTTTGCCATCAAAAATTGACAATTTCGCTGTGACGGTTGCTTGACGTTTTAAGACAGAACGACTTTTTTCAAGCAGGTACAATGCTTGGTTCGTGGTAACTTCCACATCCAATAGTTCTTGTGCAATCAACTGCCGAATGAGTGCACGCCAAGTTTTCTCGCTGATAGTCTTACCCATACCATAAGTTGATAATTGGTCATGGCGATGAAAGGCTACAAGTGGCGTACGGTTACCGCGTAATATATCAACAATATGTTGTGCTGAAAAAGATTGTTTGGCACGATAAATGCAGGACATCAACTGCTGCGCAGCAACCGTTGCGTCAACCGTTTTCGGTTGACGCAAACAATTATCGCAGTACCCGCAAGGCTCACTTGCCTCACAAAAATAGCGCAAAATATATTGACGGCGACAACCAGTATATTCGCAAAAAGCTAAAACTGCTTTGAGCCGATTCAACTCAATCTGTTTGATGTGAGCTGTTTGCGACTTAACGATTTGCCCTTTGAGTTGTATAAAATCATTGAGCCCGTAGCATAACCAGCTTGTTGCTGGTAATTCATCGCGACCAGCCCGACCGGATTCTTGATAGAAATTTTCCATGCTCTTTGGCATATCAAGATGTGCTACGAATCGAATATCCGGTTTATCAATCCCTAGACCAAAGGCAACGGTAGCCACCATAATACGATTATCTTGATATAAAAAAGCCCGTTGGTTAAGGGTTCTGACATCTGGATCTAAACCAGCATGATAAGGCAGTGCATCAATACCGTGCTCACAGAGCCATTGCGTAACTTGATCGACTCTTTTTCGTGATAAGCAATACACAATACCTGAAGTACCCATAAAACCGCTACGGATAAAATCTAGTAACTGTCTTTTAGCATGATTTTTTTCAACCACCTGATAAAATAAATTAGGTCGATCAAAACTCGAAACGAATTTTTTAGCAGTAGATAAATCAAGATAATGTACGATATCTTGGCAAGTTTGTTCGTCTGCTGTTGCAGTCAACGCTAAGCGTGGTACATGCGGATAGCGCTTAGCCAGCACGCCCAACTGCTGATATTCGTGTCGAAAATAATATCCCCATTGGCTGACACAATGCGCTTCATCAATCGCAAAAAGCGCAATAGATAGCTGATCAAGCAATTTTAAAAAAGCGGGCATCAGGAGTCGCTCTGGCGCAACATATAACAACGTTAACTGATTTTTACGTATTGCTTGAAAGACAGACTCTATATCAGTCAAAACCATTGAAGAATGCAAGCAAGCTGCCTTAATACCCAACTCCGTTAAAGCGGCAACTTGATTTTGCATTAAAGCAATAAGGGGTGATATCACAATCGTAATACCTGATCTAATCAGTGCTGGCAACTGGTAGCATAGCGATTTACCGCCACCCGTTGACATTAATGCTAAAGCATGTCCTCCCGATAGTACTTGCTCAATAATGGCCGCTTGGTCACCACGGAAGGCTGCATAACCAAAAGTTTCTTGTAAAATGGCTAATGCGCGATCTTTCATCTCATAAGCCGTGTATAGATAGAGTTAAATATAGCTTTACTGACGATGTTTTTTCTGTAGCCTTGCCCTAGGATGCGTTACATCATAAGTTTGACTCAGATGCTGGTAATCAAGGCTTGTATAAATCTGTGTACTGGATAAATTCACATGACCAAGCATTTCTTGAACCGCACGTAAATCCCCCGAAGACTGCAAAAAATGGCTGGCAAAACTATGGCGTAACATATGCGGTGAAACATGCTGTGGTAACCTAGCCAATTTGCTCCAGCGTGCTAGACGATACTGAATTTGGCGTTGACCTAAGCGATCACCAGCTTGATTTGTAAATAAAGCTGTCTCTTGGATTTTAGCGATACGAAGCGGTAGATACTGCTCAAGTGCATGGACTGCTTGGCGACCAATAGGTAAAAGTCGCTCTTTATTCCCTTTTCCCACCACAAGCACCAAACGCTCAACAAGATCAACATGGGTGATATCCAACATCACGACTTCGCTAAGTCGCAGTCCGGAAGAATACATCAACTCAAAGATGGCGCGGTCACGTATAGAGAGTCGATCGGATAGATGCTGTTGATCAAATAAGCGCTGTGTCATGTCCACAGGTAACGCTTTGGGTAAACGCCTGCCACCACGCGGTACACGAATCGTTGCACAACAATTCACGCTGATATAGCCATGGTCAACAAGGCAAGCAAAAAAACCACGCCACGCTGATAACATGCGCCTAAGACTTTTGCTAGACAATGTTTTTCGTAATTGCAGCATGATTTGTTGAATATCCGCTTCTTTCATCAAAAGCGGACTGTTGGCTGAGCTACATTGCTCAAGACATATAATATCGCGCCGATAGGCCAAGCAGGTTTTAGGCTGCCTTACTTTTAGCGCCAAAGATTGGTCAAAGAGTGCCCTAGCCGCCCGCCAAGTCATCATGATAAAAATCCTTGCTTAGCTTGGTACATTGCTTTTAGTCTTGCTTTAAAAATAGCATCCGCAATATTTTGCGTATTGGTATCGCGCTCTTTCACAAAGCACGCCGTATCCACGTTTTGTGCAGCTTGGAGCAAAACCTGCATCAACTGAATGGATTCATGACGACCAGTATCATGGCCAGTATTATGTAAAACGGAAGCGCAAAGCACGCTATGACAAACTTCAAAAAGCGACGTAATATCAGAATTGGCTTGGAAGGCTCGTATGCGCTGAAAAAAACGAAGTATGTCGCTAAGATCTACTGAAGCAATCATTCGTATCAGATCAATCATATCCGCACATCGGATTGCTAGGTGCTGACAGAAATTGGGCACTTTTAGGCGACAAGATATAGCTTGAATTTGCGTACGTAATGTCGCAATAGGTATATCAAAAGTATGCATCACAATTGCGAAGCGTTGCGCTAACGACATGTTACGAGCCGATGCATCATCCAATGCTTTGAGTTGATACGGCATGAAACCTTGTGAAGTCGCTCTATACCACTTTGCTATTTCCGGTAACAAGATAGCTAAAGCGCCACATTGATTAAGCACGCTCAATAATAACAAAGGATATTTTTCCATTAATCCCTTAGCCAGTTCCTGCCAGATACGCTCGGGAACTAACGCTGTCATTTCATCTGAAGCGACTATTTGTTTCATCAAAGATAGCGTGCTGGGATGGACTGTAAAATTCAACCGTGCAGCAAAACGTGCAACACGTAAAACGCGAACAGGATCCTCGACAAAAGCCAAGCTCGTGTGACGCAAGAGCTTATTGGATAAATCCTGTTGCCCACCAAAAGGATCAATAATAACCCCATTTTTGTCTTCTGCCATGGCATTAATCGTTAAATCGCGTCGCGCCAGATCCTCTTTTAGCGTCACATCGGGTTGCACATGGAAAACAAAACCGCCATAACCTGTGGCAACCTTTTTTTCTGTTCTAGCCAAGGCATATTCTTCATGCGTCGTTGGATGCAAAAATACGGGAAAATCTCGCCCGATCGGTTGATAACCTAGCGCTTTCATCGTCTGTTCGCTTGCTCCAACCACCACATAATCTTTATCTTGTATAGGTAAACCGAGCAATTTATCGCGAACCGATCCACCCACGGCATATATTTTCATCACGGCATCGCTTCTGTTCAATCTATTGAACAGCTTAACCTAACATGTTGCATAGATTATTGCAAAATTCCCTGTAAACCAAGATTGCCGTTAATACATACTTATCTGACAAAAAGAGTAAGCCCTTTGGGCTTGGTCTATGCTAAAATAAAACCATATTGAGACTCAATAATGAACTCAATAAACAAGGGGTATAACCCATGTCAGGCCACTCCAAATGGGCAAATATTAAGCATAAAAAAGAACGTGCAGATGCCAAACGTGGTCAAATCTTTACACGCCTGATTCGCGAAATCACTGTTGCTGCCAAAATAGGAGGGTCAGATGTTGACACCAACGCGAGGCTACGTTTAGCAGTTGATAAAGCATATAGCGCCAATATGCCAAAAGATACCATTAAACGCGCAATAGATCGTGGCACTGGAAACTTGGAAGACATTAATTATGTCGCATTACGCTATGAAGGTTATGGTGCAGGAGGCGCTGCCGTGATGGTTGATTGCTTAACAGATAATAAAACGCGTACCGCTGCTAATGTACGACATGTTTTCAGTAAATTTGGTGGTAATATGGGGACCAATGGCTGTGTTGCTTTTCAATTTATAGAGCAGGGTTATTTATTATTTGCTCCACAAACTGACGAGAATGCATTGCTAGAAACTGCGTTAAATGCAGGCGCAAAAGATCTACTCACCCATGAAGACGGCTCATTTGAAGTGCTAATAGAGCCCGATCTTTTCATTAGCGTACGTACGGCACTCGAAAATAACGGACTACAAGCAGCTGACGGAGAAGTCACATTATGCCCACTGAACAAGACCCCTTTAACAGAAATAGAAAGTAGACAAATACAAAAATTAATTGACGCCTTAGAAGAATTGGAAGACGTACAAGAAGTTTATACGACCGCTATGTTAACAAACTAATGCAGTCAAATTGAGGAGTTTTAGTAAGCATGCTCAATCAAGATCAATTAAAAATGGCCGCAGCAAAAGCAGCCATTGAATATGTCCCAGAAGGTATCGTGATTGGCGTCGGAACAGGTAGTACCGTTAATTATTTTATTGAAGCATTGTCTGATATAAAGCATCGCATTAAAGGCGCTGTCTCCAGTTCAGCCGGTACAACGCAAATGTTGATGCAATATGGCATTCCCATTTTTGAGCTCAATGAAGTTGATGAACTACCGCTTTATATTGATGGTACCGATGAAGTCACTCCCCATTTACATCTGATCAAAGGAGGCGGTGCTGCACTGACTAAAGAAAAAATTATAGCCTCGGTTGCCAAACAATTCATTTGTATTGCTGATGAACATAAATTCGTTGATGTATTAGGCAGCTTTCCGTTACCCATTGAAGTATTGCCCATTGCGCGCAGCTATGTGGCAAGGGAATTAATTAAACTGGGCGGGAAACCTGCTTTGCGTATTGGCACGATAACAGAGCATGGCAATCAAATTCTAGATGTTGCTGGATTAACTATTCATGAACCCGTAACATTAGAAAACCAAATAGACCAGATCAATGGTGTACTGACTAATGGTATTTTTGCAAAACGGCGAGCCGATATATTGTTACTTGCAACACAGCATGGCGTTTTGTTCAAAACATGATATCTATAGCGTGGTATAGCACTTGCTGCCCTATAACCACCCTTAATTTTTTTTAAGTTGCCTATAGTTAAGGAAATCGTTATGAAGGAACATATCTCTAAACAGTTTGATGCAGAACTTAACGCTTTACGTACCAGTATCTTACAGATGGGCGGTATTGTTGAACAGCAAATTATTTGGGCACTTGAAGCGTTGCGTATTAAAAGCATAGCTCAGTTGAATCGCGTGATTGCCAAGGACGATCAAGTCAATGAAATGGAAATTGCAATTGATGAAGAATGTCAGCGTATTATCGCACGCCGCCAACCTGCAGCTAGCGATCTTCGTATGCTCATCACGATTAGCAAAATTACTGTTGACCTTGAACGTATTGGCGATGAAGCAACCAAAATTGCTCGCTTAGGTAAACATATTTGTCAAAGTCAGCAATTTAAATCTTCCCATATACGCGAATTACAAAAAATGGGGCAATTATCCCTTGACATGCTAAAACAAGCATTGGATGCTTTTGTTCGGATTGATAGTTCCGTTGTGTACAAACTTTTTGAAGCCGACCAACATCTTGACGAAGACTTTAGCAATACACTGCGTCGCCTAGTGACCTTTATGATTGAGGATGTGCGGGTCATTTCAACAGCAATTGATGTTCTATTTATTGCCAAAGCTATTGAACGAATTGGTGACCATGCAACCAATATCTCAGAATACGTCGTATTTTTAGCGCAAGGCAAAGATATGCGTCATACCGCTCCAAAAAAGAAAAAACAGCCTCTCTAAGCAAGCAAGAGCAATGATAAAATAATCACTTACGATGCATCACGTTTTCTGACCAGCAAAACAGGTACCAATGAATGACGGAGTACGCCTTCTGCAACGCTACCCATAATTAAGTGCATTAATCCCGTTCTGCCATGTGTACCCATGACAATGAGATTTGCACCCCATTGCTTTGCTTCTTCGAGCAACGTTTGGGATAGGTTATCTCCAAAACTCTCTAAAAGCTTCGTATTGGCTGATAAACCTGCTGCTTTCGCTTGACTTAATGCACGACTTAATAAATCCTTGGCGCTATCTTTAGAGGATTGATGTAAGGCAGGCGCATCAACAAACTCCATACCGGGTTGGCCAACTGGCGTCAAATCAACTACTGTCGTAATCAATAATTCGGCATTAAGAAGCTTAGCGAGCGAACAAGCTTCTTCAAAAGCTAAGGCAGAGGCTTGACCATTATCAATGGGCACAAAAATACGCTTGTACATAAAATTGCTCCTTAAATTTTGGCTATCTTCCCAATCATGCTAAATAGCATTGTAAACAAAAATTACTATGCTGTAACAGCAAACCACATAAAAGTTTTTTAGTAGTGCGAAAAATTACTTCTGAAGCAAATAGAACTTAGCATTCTAAAAAACAGCACAATTTTGATTGAATTAGTGGTGTGTGATAAAAATCAGCGATCACCATGCAATTTGTCCAGCCTCACTCAAAAAAATGCAAGAAAACGCGCCTCGGTTAGGCTACAGCAAATTGTTGCTGTTAGGAACTGTTGTAACAACGTTGTTGTACCTAATTGCAGTAAGCATTGCTTGGAATAATGCAGCTTATAAAACTGTTAAACCGAACAACTTATCTATACTCTCAGAATTTGCCGTTGTCCTCATACAACTTAGCGTTTATTGTTTTGCAATGATTTACTAAGTGGTTGTATTTACACGACCGTTATAAGCCTTCAGATGACATTTACTGCGCTAAAAAAATGACTATGTCTTATTTTACGGCTTTTATTCGCTGGGCACTATTTTTCCACAGTTTCTTTTTAGTAAAAAGTTTGCATAAACTACTGCTCAAAAAAAGTATTCCTTGTTTGGTATCAGTTTTTTTATATTTCTTAACAGCAATTTACTTTTATGCGAGGATTAACCCAAAACTTAATTGAATATTTACCCATTCAAGCTAATGATGCTCTTTCAAAACACTTTCAATAAAAAACTGACGCTCCATGAAAACACGTGAGTGAGTGCCACTGTTATACTTCTTATGCTCTTTGCAAAGAAGCTCAGATAATAAGCAGACCAAGCCGCAGTAGCACAGTCATATTTTTTCTACAAAATCACATCATTAATCATAAAGCTGCAATCAACTTTTTTGTGCGATACCCATGCTGTTTTATAGCGCAAAGTAACTGGCATGTTTGTTCTATTATTTTTACTTGTTTTGTGCCCCCTATTCTCCATCTTCATTTTTTTTATCACCCAAAAATCCACCTATTTGAGCATCCCACAAGCTTTTGTAAAGCGCTGCCTTAGCAAGCAACTGACTATGCGTTCCATCTTCAACGATGCTGCCTTGATCAAAAACTAAAATGCGATCCATACGAAGCAGTGTAGATAGGCGATGCGCAATAACAAGAGTGGTTTTATTTTCGATCAACTCCCACAAGCTTTCCTGAATTAAGTTCTCTGTTACTGAGTCAAGCTGACTTGTGGCTTCATCAAGAATAAGAATTGGAGGATTTTTCAAAATTGCTCTAGCAATGGCAATACGCTGGCGCAGTAGCACGCTACTGAATGGGCCACAGAAACCTGCTGCGAGCGCAAGAAGAACATATATAAGGACTGCAAATTTATAACCCTTCAAAAAATGCCATATAAATGGAAAAAGTTTTTTGGGTAATGCTTCATCTTTTTTGAGTATGCTGTTTCTTGGAGCGCAAAACAATTTACGGTAACTACACAACCGTTCAGATAGTTTTTTTTTTTCATAAATTTCACCCACTTAAGCATCCAAGAACGTTTCCATAATACCACCAAGAGTTACCGAGGCACTTTTATTATTTTCATCCAACAACAAATTGGCAGTTGATAAACGCATTTTTTGTTAGCGAAAACCAGATTAAGCTTTGCCCGAGAGATTGATCGGCTCTTAATAGCAGTTCTTTCAAGACTACAAGATCAATGACCAGTTTTTTTTGGGGGGGGGGGGGGGGTATGGAAACCTCATAGCATTCTAAGTGTATGTAAATAATACAACCGCCCCTTATAGGAGCGGTGGTAAAATGGTTACAGTACACTACTTAATTGTAATGCCTGTAAACTGCTCTAAATTAATAGTTGGAGCAATAAACGATCGCTCAAATTTAACAGATTGGTGATAAGGCACCATATTAAGCGTGTGAAATAGTGGACTAAATGGCACTTCTTGCTTAAAGAGTTTTTGGGCTTGTATATATCGTTTCGCACTCTGTTGTGGATCTCTAGTGTGATTTGCTTGTGCTAGCAAATCATCAAAGGGCTTGTAACACCATCTTGCGTGGTTGCCCATGCCTCCTTTTGCGCTCTTACAGCTTAATAAATTAACAAACCAGTTATCTGGATCCCCATCCAAACCATTCCAAGCAGCAAAGACAACATCATGGTCACCCTGATCTACCCGTCGCCAAAATTCACCCGTTTCGTAGCTGACAAATTCAACGGTAACCCCTATCTTTTTCCAATCCGCTTGGATCATTTGAGCAACTAATTTATTTGTGCTCCTGCTTGCTAAATTAACAAAAAATTTAAGATGAAAACCATTCGGATAACCAGCCGCTTTAAGGAGTGCCTTGGCTTTAATAGGGTTATAAGGGGCATTTTTAAGTGAGTGATCATAAGGCCACTGTGCAGGTGGCATCATATTGATCGCAACACTTGCCATGCCTTGGAAGGGCTTGATCAGTTCAATCTTATTCAATGCCATATCCAATGCTTGGCGCACTAATCGCTTGCTCAAGATAGGTTTTTGGGTGTTGTAAGCAACATACCACATATCAACACCCGGTTGTGTATGCAAAACGAGCTGTTTATTCTGCTTAAATGTTTTCATATCACTCAAAGCAAAGCTCATATGACATTCGCCCGCCAAGAGTTTTTTGTTATGCATAGCAGGATCACCATGGATCGCAAAAATTAAATTTTGCAATTTCACCATGCCATCTTGACGATGATCCCAATAAAACCGATTAGCTACATAATGAATTTTTTGATTCTTAACATGGTTTTTCAGAATAAAAGGGCCTGTTCCAATTGGTTTTTGGTTAATTTGTTCAGCTTTGCCTTGATGTAGGAGTTGATTAGCATATTCAGCTGATAAAATCGAAGCAAATTCTTTAGCCAATTTTCCAAGAAAGGCATTGTGGGGCTGATGAAGAATAAACTGCACCGTATGATCATCAATTTTAATAATTTTTTGAATGAGTGTATTCATCCCAGCCGAGACAAAAAGTGGAAACTCAGCAGGATAAGCCACATTGAAAGGATGTCTAGGATTCCTCATTCTTTCAAAGGTAAACACCACATCATCAGCATTAAAATCTCTTGTGGGTTTAAAGTAATCCGTGGTATGGAATGGAACACCACGTCTTAAATGGAAGGTATAGGTTAAACCATCTTGGGAGACTGTCCAACTTTTGGCGAGGCTGGGCTGAAGCGCTACATTGCCTTCGCCAAAACTGACTAATCGATTAAAAAGTGGGCCAGATGGCATGAAACTTTCAAAATCTGCATATTGTGCAATGTCAAAGCCCGCGGTGTCACTAGTCACGCAAACAATCAGCGTTTTTTCCGCACTAGAAAATTTGCGCTGAAGTGGACTGAACCATTTAAAATGGATACCGATCGTTATTAAAGCAATTCCTAGTACAGCAACCGCTATCCCCAGCATTTTTACCTTTTTCATCGCTATACAACCCCCTCTAACGCATAAACTAGTTGATTCAAAATAATCCCAAAATACTCTTTAAAATCGATATAGGTATTTTACAGGATTAAAATAATGAGGAGCGACCCCATACAAAATAATCTCCAGCCCTATTAAGCATGGAACTGGAGATTATTTTTCCAAACTTCGCTACTGGATAGCTAACTGATGTCCTTTTTGCGCTAATTTTTTATGCAACCGTAGCTCTAATACCCCATCAACAAAGCTAGCAGAAGATTGTGTGTCATCAATCTCTTGGCTCAATTCTAAACTACGTGTTACCCTGCCGTAGAAGCACTCGCTATGCAATATTTTTTCTTCTTTTTCGGCTGATTTTTCCTGTTTCTTTTCAGCAGTAATAACCAAATGTTTGCCGTTGATATCAACCTTAATGTCATGTTTTTTAATGCCCGGTAATTCTGCGCGAACAATGTAGCTATCAGTAGCTTCTTTGACATCTAACAAAACAGTTGGTGCAGCAAATTGATTAAACGGATCAGTACCAAATTCAACAGGTCGAATAAAAAAACCTTTGAAAAAATCCTCCAATGGACTATGCATAACTCTCGTCATAACGATCTCCTTACTATACTAGTTTTTAACCATAATAAATCTGACCGCCTAGTAGGTAAAATGAGTATGAATCAGTTTATTTTCAAGATTCAAACGGCTCTTTTTATCTATTTTATACTAGACATAACAAACCACCTGTCCAATAAGAAATGTAGAATGTATCCTGATGATTCAATAGCCAAAATAGCGAAGCAACAATAACCATGAGATAAGCGTAAACTTGAAGCGCAAATAGCTACCTAAAAGTAGCCCCAAGTAATAGCGCAATCAAATGATCTAGTGTAGCGTCTGTAATGGCTGCATCGTAAATACTTATCGAAAAACCTTAGCCGCAGTAGATTCAAGTCAAATTATATTTAATCCAATTTTGCAATTGCCTTTATCGCTGTTAGACGCAATGGCTAACCCAAGTCTTATGCTTACCGTAGCATTAGCGCCGATTAATTGAAAAGATAAGAAATTGACTGTGAAAACGGCTCAAATTGAATATGAAAAATCCGTTATTGTCTATCGCGATGCCATCCATAAGGCGCTGGGCGAAGTCGAAAATATCCTCTTTCAATGCCAACTGGATAAAGAAAAAGCTAAGCAGCTTGCGCAATCATTCAACTTAGCCCTAGAACAAGAGCGCCTAACTCAAGCGCGTTACCTTGCAGGAAGCACCAATAAAGCAGAGTGGCTACGCCAGCAAACAGAAAGATTCCAAAAGGAATTGAAAGTATTCGAACATGCGTATCTACAGCTTACTCATACGATGACATTGTATCAAGCCTTGGGAGGAGGGAACTTGCCATTCGTCAAGTGATTCATCGCAGCCTGGCAAACACATTGTCCCTTAGAGATGGTGCAATGTGTGTGCTTGTGCATCTACCATAAAATAAGCTTATTTGATGGTTGCTTTGCTGCGTAGTGCATCAATTGCTTTTTCTACAGCACGCCTTTGTAAGCTACGTAAAATTTGTGGCTTAGCTTCTTCATAAGAGGGAACACGTGCACTGCTAACATCATCTATTTTGAAAATATGCCAACCACTATCAGATTCAATAGGTTGTTCTACCACTGTTCCTCTATCTAAGGTACCTAAAATACGGAAAAGATGGGGAAACTTAGCTTCTAACAATTTAGAATTCAGTACACCCAAGGAACCCCCATTTTGTTTGGCCCGGCTGTCGATGGATCGTGATTTTGCCAATTCAACAAAATCGGTATTTTTACGCTTTTTAAGCAAGGCGATAATCTCTTTGGCTTCTTTTTCCGTTTTTACAATAATCTGCCGTACATGAAGATCCCGACTTGCGCTTATCTCTTTTTTAAGATTATCATAGGTAGTCTTTATGGCCGACTCACTAATCGGTTTTATTTTTAAAACCTCCTCTACAAACATATCTTGTAATATTTCTGATTGCGCTGCCTTAAGTCGATCTTTAAACATTGGCCGCTTATCAAATTTTTGTCGTAGGCATTCTTGGCGCACAAGTACTTGATCAATCAATAAAAGCCTGACCTGCTCCCGCAACGCTGCTGTATCTTTTTGGCCATTTTTAACTAGACCAGCAACGAGTGTATCCTCCTCTTTTTTATCAATGGATTCGCCATTTACGACAGCAATAGGAAGCGCAATCGTAGTTGTTGACATCAATAATAAACAAGCTGCAAGCAGTACGACCTTGTTAATATAATTCATAAGAAACTCCCCAGCAGTGCTTACTCAGCACTAAGATATTTTAGAAGCTCACCCACACTTAAAATAGCTACAGACAGTTATCATAAACTAAAAACCATACAATCCTCAAACTTGGATACATCAACCCATAAAAATGCGTTATAGCACTTGATCAGCCAACTGCCCCGCTACTTTTTGAGTATAAAATTGCGATATGTTACACTGAAATGAGCTATTGTGTAGCATCTTAAATTGAAGATGGGTGTTCTATGTCGGCAATAAATAGTTTGATGGTAGCTTTATTCGCTTGGGTAAATGCCATTTTTGAATGGTTTACCCCCATCTCCAACATCGCTTGGGAATTCCCAACAAACCTTAATTGGTATGCCAATATTCCCGTATTAGGGCAGCTTTCATTTGCTGTACTACTATTGGTGGGAGTAGGTATTTATCTGACCATTGCAACACGCTTTGTTCAGTTTACCAGTATTCCTAAAATTGTTCGCATGATGCTACGAACCAAACCTTCTAAAATAGGTATCAGTGCTATTGCTTCTTTTCTATTTGGTTTAGCCATGCGTGCTGGTCCTGGAAATATTGTTGGCATCACAGGCGCAATTTCTGTAGGCGGGCCAGGTGCACTTTTTTGGATGTGGGTCGTTGCGTTTTTTGGTATGTCTACCGCTTTTACTGAATCAGTACTTGCTCAATTGTTCAAGGAAAGAAAGCAAGATGAATTTGTGGGTGGTTTGCCTTTTTATGGAAAACGTTTACTCGGTAACAAACGTATCTTTGGATTAATTCTATCCCTAGCATTCATCGTCTATGCCTTGGCTAATGTACCCTTTCAAACGTTTTATGTATTTACAGGAATCGGCACAATCGTTGATACATTAAGCGGATTGCCCACCAACAAACAATCTGTCCTGTACTATGGTATTGCTATAGTACTGATCATTTCTTGTGCTTTTATTATTTTAGGTGGTATCCGACGTGTTACAGCCTATACGGACTATTTAGTACCAATCAAAGCAGCTTTATTTTGTTTGACTTCTCTTGTCATTATCATGGTCAATTTACCGCTATTGCCTTATTTTTTCCAAGAAGTTTTTGTGGGTGCTTTATCGCCACACGCTATCTTTGGTGGTACATTTGGCGTTGCTTTTTCTCAAGGCGTCAAGCGTGGACTGATGTCTAACGAAGCTGGTCAAGGAACTATTACCATGGCTGCTGCTGTTGCTGACAATGACCATCCCTGTGAGCAAGGATTGGTGCAAAGTCTGGGTGTATGTTTTGATACCATGGTCATTTGCACCTTAACTGGATTTATTGTGGTGATGGCGCATGTATGGACGGGAACGATTGATGGACAAGCTTGGGAATCTGTTAAAGCTTCTAAATTCGTCATTTATCTAGCCTCTGTACAATCGCTTGTACCGCATGATTTAGCAACTATTTTCAAAATTATTATGGGCACTTGTTTTACTTTATTCGCCTTTACAACACTATTGGGTATGATTTCTTTCGCTGAAATCTCAGCAAATTTTATTTCCAAAAAACCTGCCTTTATTCTATGTATTCGGGTGCTTGGCTCATTGATATTTGTTCCATTCGGTGCGTTAACCCTTTTATCGGGAAGAGAATTAGGTAACCTATGGGTTATTACCGATTTGACGAATATCTTAATGGTTTACTTGAATATCCCATTATTAATTATTGGCACACCGATCGTCTGTAAAGTACTCAAACACTATCGACAAACAGGTGGTAAATCTTTCCTGTCTCAACAAGAACTAGGAATTTATACCGATTATTGGACAACTAGCCAAACTCAATTTAAAGCGAAAAAACAGTCAAATTAATTTAAGGAGAGGCGACGCTTGTTGCTGCCAGGTAACAAAAGGCAAGCTCGGTTTATTGAATATGGCAACTTATTAATATGAGGATTTGTCATTACGCTAGAAATCCTCACGAACTATACTCGAGATAGGCATGTCATCAATTTAGTAGTATGCTTGTTGGTTGCCAGATAGCTATACATTGACTTTAAATTGGATGAGGAACCGATGAAAAAATATGTTTACATACTTTTTGCAACAAGCTTAATGGCAGTTTTTTGTGCCGGATTTGTCAGTATTGGTGGATGCTCTTCTAAGTCTTCAGAAAGTGCGCCTCAAGAGGCTTCATCTGATTTGCCAGATGAAATGATAGAACCAGATGCTTCGTTGCCTGACCCTGAAGCGAAGCCTGGTTCATAAAAATAGTGTGTAGATTGTACTTGGGCAAACCTTATGTGAGTAATAGGGTTGTGTTTAAAGAACTTAGGATCGGACTATAAGTTTTTGATTTGCTAATAAAGGTGCGTAGGCTTTATAGTACTGTTTAACAGGTTTCTGTACTATGGCAGTAACACAAGTTGTGAGTTTGGAAATTTGCAGTGATTAATCCTTAGGCCATTTCGGTTGTACTGATATCACTGTTCGGGAATGGTGCGGCACGTTTCATGCCAAGTTAGCGTTAAAAAATAATTTTTAAAAAGCTATACGGAAGAAATACCAACATGTGGCAGTTTATTTTACGTCGTTTTTTAATCCTTATACCCACTTTTTTTGGGATTACTTTTTTCACTTTTTCGCTTGTCAGGCTAATCCCTGGTGATGTTGTTGAAGTGATGATGGGAGAAAGAGGCGTTGACCCTGCAATGCATGCAGCTGCAATGCATCGATTAGGCCTTGATAAACCTTTTTTGATGCAATATGTCGATTACATCGGCAAAGTTTTTCAAGGCGATCTAGGTGAATCATTCGTCACACGAATCAGCGTATTAGATGAATTTATGCAGCTTTTTCCAGCAACACTTGAGTTGATGTTTTTATCGGTTCTATTGGTTACTATTATTGGTATAGTTGTTGGAACAGTTGCTGCAGTAAAAAGAGGTACAGCAATTGATTACAGCATCAGCGGGCTGGTATTAATTTTCGCCTCCGTTCCTGTTTTTGTTTGGGCTTTACTATTAATCATTGTGTTTTCTGGATTTTTACACTTACTACCCGTTTCAGGTGCTATGGATGTTATGTTTGATATTCCACACCAAACTGGTTTTTCATTAATTGATGCCTGGCTTGCCGAACGAGCCGAACCCGACCTTTATCAGGGAGCGTTTTGGGATGCTTGTCAACATATTATCTTGCCCGTTGCAACACTAACGCTCTTACTGATTGCGGGTGTTACTAGAATGACAAGAACTTCCATGCTCGAAACTTTGAATGAGCCTTATATCCGTACCGCAAAAGCAAAAGGTTTATCTTCTCGACGCGTTATTTTCGTGCATGCTCTTCGCAATGCACTCATACCAGTTATCACGCTGATTGGCCTTGAAGTAAGCGCTTTACTGGGCGGAGCCATCTTAACAGAAACCATCTTTGCTTGGCCTGGTGTTGGCAAATGGATGATGGATGCCTTATCAAGGAGGGATTATCCTATCATACAAAGTGGTACGCTTATTTTTGCAACTTTAACCATTCTTGTTAATTTTATTGTGGATATTTTGTACGGTATTGCTAATCCACGCATTTCTCGCTAGCAAATATTATGCTTAAAATGAACAGCTGTCTTATTGAAAATAAAGCACCATCAGCCCTAAAAGAATTTTGGCGCATCTTTTCAAGCCATAAAGGTGCTTTAGCAGGCCTAGTGTTTTTAATACTGATTATATTCTGCACACTATTTGCGCCTTATATCGCGCCTTACGACCCGTTAGAACAATTTCGTGACCATATGTTGACTCCACCTGTTTGGATAGCGGGTGGTTCAGCGCAATTTTTACTCGGAACAGATGAAATTGGCAGGGATATGCTATCACGCTTAATTTATGGTGGTCGTTGGGCATTTTTGATGGGTGTTTCTTCGGTTACATTATCACTTCTTCCAAGCATTTTAATTGGCCTATTAGCTGCTTTTTATCCAAAAGTACTGGGCAGTATTATCATGCGGATTACAGATATCTTGATGGCACTTCCGACCTTTTTGTACGCCCTAGTCATTATGGCTATTCTTGGGCCCGGTATTTTTAACGCAATTATCGCTATTACCATAGGATCCATACCAGGCTATGTACGCCTTATCCGTGGTATGGCAATTGGGGAAATTAATAGAGAATATGTACTGGCTGCTCGTATTGCCGGTGCCAATATATGGCGCCTAATGTTTTTAACGGTTTTCCCTAACTGTTCTGCGCCTATTTTGATAACAGCGATGTCAGGCATTGCGGGTGCTGCTTTAACAGGCGCAGCACTGAGTTTCGTGGGATTAGGCATTTCTCCTCCAACCCCAGATTGGGGAGCCATGCTATCAAGCTCAAGAGATTATATTGAAAGTGCGTGGTGGTTGGTAGCATTACCGAGTCTTGTTATCACCCTATTGATTTTATCAATCAATCTTATAGCAGACGGACTACGTGATGCATTAGATCCTAAGCTTCAACATAACCATTAGATAAACCATTCAAAAAGCCATGGGTACACTTTTAACCATTCGCAATCTTTCTGTGACCTTTGGCAATTTTCGTGCTGTGGATGGTATCAATTTAACTGTTGAGCCAGGGGAAGTTATTGGAATTGTTGGTGAATCTGGTTCCGGCAAATCTGTCACGATGATGGCCTTAATGGGATTAATTCAAGAACCAGGTAAAGTTAGCAGTGACAAAATAATATTTGATGGCCAAGATTTAAAAAAGCACTCTTCTGCTAATAAACGGCAGATCATAGGTAAAGATATAGCGATGATCTTTCAAGATCCTATCTCAGCACTTAACCCTTGCTTTACAGTTGGCTTCCAAATTATGGAAGTATTAAGCACACACCTTAATTTACGAGGTTCAGCTCTTAAAAAGCAAACATTATTACTGATGGAACAAGTCGAAATTCCAGACGCAAAATCGCGATTGAATGCCTATCCACATCAACTCTCGGGGGGAATGTGTCAGCGCATTGCTATTGCCATGGCAATAGCCTGTCAACCTAAACTACTGATTGCTGATGAACCAACTACAGCACTTGATGTAACCATACAATCACAGATCATTGATTTATTGGCATCCTTGCAGAAAATACATGGCATGGCACTGATCATGATTACGCATGATTTAGCACTTATTGCACAAATCGCTCATCACATCGAAATGATTTATGCAGGACAAATCGTTGAACAAGGAAGCCTACCGCATCTATTTGAATCTCCAGCACATCCCTACACTGCCGCATTGTTATCTTCATTGCCAGAACACAGTCAAGGCAGGAAACGCTTAGCAACTTTACCAGGCACCGTACCTTCCTACTATGACCGCCCAAAAGGCTGTTTATTTGCGCCACGCTGTCAGTACGCAAAAGACCGTTGTCAGCAGCATGTTCCATTGCTTGAGGATAACCCATTTGGTAAAGTACGCTGCTACTATCCATTGACAGCTAAAATACAAACCCGTAAAAAGGCTAGAAAATGACGTCTGTGTTAACAGTGCGCAAGCTAAGTCGTAGCTATGCAACTTCCAATAATCCTTGGAAAAAAAGCCATCGCTTGCAGGCTCTTGCTGACGTTACTTTTGATCTTGAAAAAGGTAAAACCTTAGCAGTGGTAGGAGAATCAGGTTGTGGTAAAACAACATTAGCTAAACAAATCACCTTCATTGAAGAACCGGATGAAGGCGATATTTTTCTTAATGGCAATCTTGTTCATTACCGCAATAAACACCAAGTTAAAAAAATACGCCATAAAATACAAATGGTATTTCAAAACCCTTATGGTTCACTTAATCCACGCCAAAAAATTTACCAGCAAATTGAAGAGCCTTTGTGCATTAATATGCAGATGAATGCAAAAGAACGTGCAGAGCTTGTTTATTCCATAATGGAAAAGGTGGGATTACGCATTGAACATGGTTTTCGCTACCCTCATATGTTTTCAGGTGGACAGTGTCAGCGCATTGCTATTGCAAGAGCAATGATATTAAAACCTCAAATTCTCATTGCAGACGAGCCAACCAGTGCACTCGATGTATCGATTCAAGCGCAAATCCTTAATTTATTTATGGATTTGCAAGATACTTTAAGCACTGCTTACCTTTTAATTTCTCACAACCTATCAGTTGTGGAGCATATTGCAAATGATGTTATCGTGATGTATTTGGGTCGCATTGTAGAAAAATCTAATAAATCTTTTTTATTTAAACGTCCACTTCACCCTTATACACAGGCATTATTATCCGCAACACCTTTTTTAGACCCTAAAAAACGTCAAATACGGATAAAAGTCTCGGGCGAGTTGCCAAGCTTGCTGAATCCGCCGACAGGTTGCTCGTTTCATGAGCGTTGCTCTCATGCCATAGAACGTTGTATACACGAGGCACCCACACTACGTAACATGCTTCATGATCACTGGGTAGCCTGCCATCGTGCGGAAGAAATCAATATCTAGTTTCGTGTCTGATTTAAATAAGCATATCAAAATCACTGCTGGCAAGACAGAAATTATTGGTATACTTAACTCATTCAGGCTATAAAACCTTCACAAGCAATAATACTTTCCAGTGCTGTTTACAAAAGAGCGTGAATATGGTCGCTGTTTGTCGATTTTTCTTGTTTTTATTACCCTTTTTGGCAACGATTGTGTACGCCAATAAAACGCTTATTTTTTGCTCAGAAGGCTCGCCAAGTGGATTTGATCCGGGTCAATATCATAGCAGTATTGATTATGACGCTTCAGCTGAAACACTCTTTAACCGTCTCATCCAATTCAAACGAGGCTCAACAATACTAAAACCTGCCTTAGCAACACATTGGACAGTCTCCCAAGATGGTTTAACCTATACCTTCCATTTAAGACGTGGTGTTCCATTCCATACCACGGATTACTTTAAACCCACAAGAGATTTTAATGCTGATGATGTGGTGTTTACCTTTGAAAGAATGAGGAATCCTAGACATGTCTTTCGATTGATGTATCCGACGGAGTTTCCCTTATTCAGTGATATAGGGCTTGATAAAAATATCATTGGCGTGTTTAAGGTAGATCCTCATACCGTTCGATTTGTATTGCGTAGGCCTGATGCTGTTTTTGTTCATAATTTGTCCTTATGTTTTGCCTCCATTCACTCCTTTGAATATGCTCAACAACTCTATAAAAAAAGACAAGCCTCCCAAATCAACTTAAAACCCATTGGCACTGGTCCTTTTATACTGAAAAGCTATAAAAGAAATCAACAGATTCGTTATGTCGCGAACAAAAGATATTGGGATAAAAGTCCTGATGGACAAGTCAAATTAGATGCTTTGATCTTTTCGATTACACCCGAAAGTAAGATTCGAGCACAGAAAATAAAAAGTGGGGAGTGTCATGTAACCGTTAACCCCAAACCGGAAGAACTGCTTACTTTAAAACAACATCCCGATATTAATCTGATGTCACAGACAGGTTTTAATATCAGTTACCTTGCTTACAACACACAAAAAAAACCCCTTAACCAACGTCTTGTTCGTCAAGCATTGGATATGGCGATTGACAAAGGCGCCATTTTAAAGGCAATTTATAAAGATCAGGCAATACAAATAGCCAACCCCATGCCACCTAAACAGTGGGGATATAACGCTATGGTTTCGAATACACCTTACAATCCTAGACTAGCCAAGCAACTACTTGATAAGGCTGGCTATTCACATGGCTTTAGTATTAAGCTTTTTGCGATGTCTACACAACGCCCTTATAACCCAAACGGCCGCTTAATGGCAGAGATGATTCAAGCTGATTGGCAAAAAATCGGCGTTAAAACTATTATTGCGACCCCTGAATGGGGACGGTATACCCAACTTGCCAAATCGGGTGAACATGATGCGATGCTGTACGGTTGGATGGGTAATGCGGATCCAGACACTTGGCTAGGTACTTTTTTAACCTGTTCAGCAGTCAAAGGAAGTAACTACACAAAGTGGTGTCATCAATCATTTGATACGCTCATCATCAAAGCAAAAACAACCCACAACTTGCCGGAGCGTATCAAGCTTTATCAAGCAGCACAACGTATCGTCCATGCGCAAGTACCCATGACACTTCTAGCAAGTACTATTGTGCATCAACCTGTCCGAAAAGAAGTAGTCAATTTTAAGATCGGATTATTTGGAACCAATGCGTTTTATGGCGTTGGGTTACAATAGCCAACACGCTACTTTACGCATGCTAAATCAATAAAACTACGTTACTAATCAGGCAAACAAAAAGGTTGTTGCATGCGCTCAATCGTCCTTTGCTGACCGATTAATGCTAATACCGAATCAATGGATGGCGTCTGACAGGTACCGCAAACCTGTAAACGTAGTGGCATACCTAGCTGCCCCATTTTAATACCCTCTTGCGCACAAAAATCCAATAACGCTTGATGTAGCGATTGCTGTGTCCAGTCTGCTAAATGCTCTAGTACTTTTGAAAAACGATCAAGCAACGACAAGGCTGCTGGCGTTAAATAGGTTGCTATCTCCTGTCGGGTCGGCATAGCACGCTGATAAAAATAGCAGCAATGATTAACCAAAGCGTTAATAGTTTGTACACGAGGCTTAAGCAGTGCTATCACCGCCTTAAGATCAGGCGACTTAGCTGGTAAAGTCTTCTGCCAACGAGACAACACATAGTTCTCAAGAACCGCATCATTTGCCACTTTAATATGCTGTGCATTAAGCCATAACAGTTTGTCGTGATCAAAACGAGAGGGTGCAGACTGCACATGAGTCAAGTCAAACCATTGGCAAAATTGCTTCATCGTAAAAAATTCATCGTCACCATGACTCCAACCCAAACGTGCCAAATAATTTAATAATGCTTCTGGTAAAAAACCTTGAGTATCGTAATCAAGAATATTCACCGAATCTCTGCGTTTAGACATTTTTTGGCCAAATACGTTAAATATCATGGGCAAATGGGCATAAAATGGTTGCGATGCATTAAGTGCTTTGAGAATATTGATTTGGCGTGGTGTATTATTAACATGATCATCGCCACGAATCACATGGCTAATACCCATATCCCAATCATCCACCACCACGCAAAAGTTATAGGTAGGCATGCCATCAGGACGCGCAAGGATCAGGTCATCCAATTCACTGTTTTGAATTTCAATACGCCCTTTAATAAAATCCTGCCAAACAACTGAACCAATTTTAGGGTTTTTAAAACGCACCACTGGTTGTATTTGTGGGTTAACTTTAACCAACTTGCCTGGTTCTGGGCGACAATGCCCATCATAACAAGGTTTTTGCCCCCTTATTTCTTGCTCAGTACGTATAGCCTCTAAACGCACTTTGTCGCAATAACAATAGTAAGCATGGCCTGAATGAAGTAACGCTTTTAGAACTTCTTGATAGCGATTAAGGTGCTGGCTTTGATAAAATGGTCCTTCGTCATAATCTAATCCAAGATATGCTAATCCATGAAGAATTGCCTGAACAGAAGCTTCTGTGGAGCGCACCTGGTCAGTGTCTTCAACGCGCAAAATAAACTGACCGCCATGATGGCGTGCAAATGCCCAAGAAAATAGCGCAGTTCGTACCGAACCAATATGCAAAAAACCAGTTGGGCTAGGCGCAAAACGCGTACGAACTATCATACTATCTCTTTTTCAAAATAAGAATTGTAACCCAGTTAACGTAGCAAAACATGAAACAAATACTTCTGCTATAGAGCAATAGATTTGGTAATTTCAGTTCCGTCTAGCGCGCCAAAGCCTGACAAAACAACAGCAACTTGGCGCTGGTGACTCATCTTAAAATATGCCCATTGAACGTGAGAACTCACTAGGCTTCATATAGGGCACTATGACATGCTCTTTACCAAACCAAAATAGAGGGTACACACAACACAAGGTGATACAATGTTACTTCTTACAATCTATTGCGTTTAGTTAAATCTATCAAGATGAATACAACACAACTGAAGAAAATGGGGTGGAAGACGGGGCTCGAACCCGCGACAACAGGAATCACAATCCTGGACTCTACCAACTGAGCTACTTCCACCACTAAACTGGCGCGCCCGACAGGAATCGAACCTGTGACACCCGGCTTAGAAGGCCGGTACTCTATCCAGCTGAGCTACGGGCGCCAATCTACTAGGATAGTACTGATAAAAATTGGTCGGGATGGTGGGATTTGAACTCACGACCCTCTGCTCCCAAAGCAGATGCGCTAACCAGGCTGCGCTACATCCCGCTTGTCTAGAATCTTGAAACTATAGGGATTAATATCAAAAGTGTCAAGCGTAACCATGAGCCGGAAGCTTTTTGATAAGGAACATAAATAGTATGCGAAGTCAAGCAGCATGAAATATGGTAAAAAAACATAATGACTGCTCAAATATTAGATGGTAAATCGGTTGCTAAAATATGTAGTAACCGTACGAAAATAGTGGTCGACACGCTTCGCTCAAAAGGGTTTCGTGCGCCAAAATTAGCCGTCATATTAGTTGGTCATGATCCAGCTAGCAGCCTATATGTACGCAATAAGCGCATTGCCTGTGAAGCAGTTGGGATTACTTCCGTTATCCACCAATTACCTTACGATACGGATCAGCGCCTGCTCACGCAACATATCCATCAATTAAATAATGAAGAGGATGTAGATGGCATCTTGATTCAATTGCCTTTACCGCCACATATCTTGACTCAAGCTATCATTGAAGAAATCGCTTTCCAGAAAGATGTTGATGGATTACATCCTTACAATATGGGACGATTTGACGCTGGTTTACCTTTACTTCGTCCCTGTACACCACAAGGCATCGTGTACATGATGAACCATTACGGTTTATTGATCAAAGGCAAAAAATCTGTAGTGGTCGGTCGATCGCGTATCGTCGGTCGCCCAATGGCGCTTGAATTACTCGCTTGCCAATCGACTGTCGTTATCTGTCATAGCCATACTCAGCATTTACCGGAAGAAATTGCCGATGCTGACCTTGTTGTAGCTTGCTTAGGAAAACCACGCTACATTTCAGGAGAATGGATTAAGAAAGGCGCAATTGTCATTGATGTTGGTATCCATCGTTTACCCGATCACACGATTTGTGGTGATGTAGATTGGTCAACCGCAAAGCAACGCGCATCATGGATTACACCAGTCCCTGGTGGTGTTGGTCCGATGACTATTGCAATGCTGCTTGTTAATACCGTTATGGCCATGCAAAAACGACTACATATTACCGAGCCACCTACCTTGTAATCATCTTTACTAAGATATGAGATCCATCATGAATGCAACCCATCCCGCTCCTATTATTGAGTCCTTATTAGATACCGACTTATATAAATTCACCATGCTGCAAGTTATCTTGCACCAATTTCCTCAAGCACACGGCGAATATGCGTTTCAATGTCGCAATGCGCCACTTTACCCATTATCTGAACTTTATGATGCTTTAGATGCACAGTTGGATGCATTGTGCCAATTACGGTTTAACCAAGAAGAACTCAATTTCTTGCGTACGTTACGCTTCATTAAACCCGATTTTGTCGATTACTTAGAGCTTTTCCATCTACAGCGTCGATTTGTACAGCTAACAATCGAACCACCATACAATTTAGTCATCCGTATTAAAGGTCCGCTGGTACAGTCCATGTTTTTTGAAATTTTTATTCTCTCTATAGTCAACGAATTATATTACCAGCGCTTTGATGATTCATCCGTGCGACAAGAAGGTCAAAAACGGCTGGAGAAAAAAATTAATAAGATGCGCCAAATTGCTCCGCTATCCAGACAAAATAAGTTCAATCCTTTTTTGGTTTTTGATTTTGGGACACGTCGTCGATTTAGCCGTACTTGGCATCGACATGTTGTTACAACACTTCACCAAGCTCTACCAGAAATATTCCGAGGCACAAGCGATGTATATTTAGCATGGAAGCTAGGCATTACGCCAATTGGCACGATGGCACATGAATTCATGCAAGCCTTCCAAGCATTGGATGACGTGCGTCTGCGCAACTTTCAAAAAGCCGCTCTGGAAACTTGGGTTCAAGAATACCGAGGCGACTTGGGTATTGCCTTGAGTGACGTAGTAGGGGTCGATGCTTTTTTACGCGATTTTGATCTTTACTTTGCAAAACTATTTGATGGATTACGTCATGACAGCGGGGATCCCATAAAGTGGGGAGAAAAAATCGTCCAGCACTATCAATCGCTTCGTATTGATCCGACAACGAAAATGCTCACCTTTAGCGATGGATTAGACATTGATAAAGCCATTATGCTTTACCAGCATTTTGGCAAAAAAATCCGTACGAGCTTTGGTATTGGTACCAACCTGACCAATGATATGGGCATTGAGCCACTACAGATCGTGTTAAAATTAGTGCGCTGTAATGGTCAGTCTGTAGCAAAATTGACCGACAGTCCAGGCAAAACAATGTGCGATGATGATACGTTTGTCGCCTATTTAAGACAAACTTTTGACATTCCAACACCCATTTTTGATAGCAAGAAAAAGCAATGTTGTTGATTAAGGTTATGTTTGTAGTCATCATGTAGCATGGTTGGTATTTTGTGCTGCAGCTAATGAATAAAATGATATGGTAGAAAGATGATGATAAAATCTAAAACGATCACCTTATTACTTGCATGGCTATTATTGGCTAATCCCGTATTAGCCGATGTCTGCCAATCTGTGGCTGTTGCTATTACCGACGGCGACACTATCAAGGCATATTGCCAAGGCAAAAAAGTCTCTATTCGGCTTGCAGCGATTGATGCCCCGGAAAAGAAACAAGCGTATGGTAAAGCAGCTAAAGATTATTTAGCTGCTTTAGTGCAAGATAAACCATTGACAATTGATATTGTTGACGAAGATCATTACGGTCGTCTAGTTGGTAATATCTTCATTGATAAAGTCTATATCAATCTACAAATGGTGCAATCGGGTTATGCTTGGGTATACACCGATTACCAAGATGCCGTTGCTAAAGGATGGCTCGAAAACCTATTATCAGCGCAAATCGACGCTAAAAAGCATAAAAGAAGGCTTTGGCAAGATGAAAAACCAAAAGCGCCTTGGCATTATAGGAAGCATGCTAAAAAACCGGGGCGTCTTGGTACGCTATGGAATAAATTGATGAAGCTATTCAATTAAGACAAATAGATCCTACCATGTCTTACAAAACATCAAAGCAATGGGTAGTTCTAAGTATAGGCTTTGCCTAAATTATGCTATTAGCGTTTAGAGAACTGTTTAGCGCGGCGTGCTTTGTGTAGTCCCACTTTTTTACGTTCGACTTCTCGACCGTCACGTGTGACAAAACCCGCTTTGGAAAGCACGGGTTTAAGTTCTGGAGCGCAATCAATCAATGCACGGGTAACACCATGCCGTATAGCACCAGCCTGCCCCATTTCACCGCTACCTTGTACAGATACTTTAATGTCAAAAGTATGTAGTTGATCTGTTAGTACGAGCGGTTGGTGAATAATCATCCGCCCCGTCTCTCTTGAGAAATAAGCCTCAATCGGCTGCCCATTCACGACAATGTTTCCTGTACCTTTTTGCAGAAAAACTCTTGCCACCGCACTTTTACGACGACCTGTACCGTAATAATACTTACCATTCATATTCAAGTACCCTGTTTTCAAATATCTAACACACGAGGCTCTTGCGCACAATGCGGGTGCTCACTCCCTGCATAAACTTTGAGTTTTTTTAGCATTGCATAGCCCAAAGGACCCTTGGGTAACATGCCTTTGACTGCTTTCACTAGCACTCTTTCTGGAAACTTTTCTTGCATTTGCAAAAAGGTACTCTCATGAATCCCGCCTGGATAACCTGAGTGGCTGTAATATTTCTTATCTGATACCTTGTTACCCGTGACCTGAAGTTTACTGGCATTAATAACCACAATAAAATCACCCATATCAACATGGGGAGTATATTCTGGCTTATGCTTGCCACGTAAGCGTAGCGCAATAGCTGACGCAACTCGACCCAATATGCGATTTTCTGCGTTGACAAGTAGCCACTCGCGTTTAACGTCTTGCGGTTTTGCTGAAAAAGTCTTCATCAATCACTGTAACCTACTTAATAGACCCGAGGTGTGGAGTGTATTGCAACAACCCTTGCTTTGTCAAATAGTGCCGTGCTTTAATAGCCCTAAACTCTTCTTACTGTGGCAATATCTGGAATCTGCAACAATAGATTGATTGTATGCGGCAGATCCTGTACATGATGTACTTCCACCGTAAAAATAAATTTTTTACGAGCATTTTTGGCCACCGTGTTCAAAGCAACCACATTAAGTTTAGCGAGCGCGAAGGCATGGGAAATATCCTGTAGCAATCCTGTTCGATCTATAGCTACAATTTCAATATTGATCAAAAACATACTATGTGCTGAACGATCTGACCACGTTGCTTTCAGTAGGCGGTCTTTATTTTGTAAGGCAAGTCGCCCACCCAGCACACAGTCTTGCCGATGTATCGAAATACCTCGTTGCTTGGTAACCCATCCTACAATGGTATCAGGTGGCGCAGGTCGACAACACTTAGCTAATACAGTACTTAAATTCTCAACACCTTCTATCAAAATACCATGCCCTTTTGAATGTTGCTGACTAATTTTGGCTGGGACAAGCTGCGTTTTTGTATCAGCTACCGTGGGTAGCTGATCTGATAGGTGCTGCACAATAGTTTGTATTGAAAAATTATCTTGTCCTAATGCAAGATGAAGGTTGTCAAGTTTGGCAAAACCTAATTTTTCAGCAAGTAATTGCTGATTAATCGTAGCGCTACCCTGTCTTGACAGACATTTATCTAACAGTTGCTTCCCACGTAAACGTTCATTTTCCATATTTTGTTCGCGAATATATTGACGGATCTTAGCAATTGCCTTGTTGCTTTTCACCCATCCTGCATGCAACCAATTAACCGATGGTTTGCCCGTTTTTTTGGTTAAGATTTCAACACACTGTCCATTTTTTAGTGCTGTAGAAAGCGGGGCGATATGCCCATCAATTTTTGCACCTCGGCAACAATGACCAACATCCGTATGGAGAGCATAGGCAAAATCAATAGGTGTTGAGCCATTTGGTAACGCAATCACATGGCCAGCTGGAGTCATCACATAAACTACATCATGAAATAGCTTTGTTTGAAAATCTGAAGTCGTATGACTGGCTGCTTGACCAAATAATTCCTCCTGCCAGCCTAATAATTGGCGCAACCAAGCAATCTTTTTGTCATAAGCAATTTCTCTTGTGCCGCCTTCCTTATACCGCCAATGCGACGCCACACCTAACTCAGCATAAGTATGCATGGCAAAAGTGCGGATTTGCACTTCAACAGATTTATTATCCGGACCTATCACTGCTGTGTGTAAACTCTGGTAACCATTCGGCTTAGGATGCGTAATGTAGTCATTAAATTCACTAGCAATAGGCTGCCATAGATCCTGCACAAGACCAAGCGCCGTATAACAATCTTCGATCGTATGAACAAGCAAGCGCACAGCAAATAGATCATATAAATTGGCAAAATCCAGTTGTTTTTGGTGCATTTTCCGCCAAATTGAAAAAACATGTTTTGGTCGCCCTGTGATATCCGAAGCTATACCAGCTGAAGCGAGATGCTGAGTTAGCTGTTGCGCTATTTTGTTGATATACTGCTGCCTCTCTTTCAGATGGGCGTGAAGCAAATCAACAATATCCTGATACGCCTCGGGTTCCAGATAGCGAAAACTATAGTCCTCCAAAAACCATTTGACCTGCCAAATACCAAGTCGATTGGCTAGTGGCGAAAAAATCCATTGCGTCTCTTGTGCAATACGATATTGCAGTACTGGCGACTGACAATACTGTAAAGCGTACATCGTTTGTGTACGCCAAGCCAATTTAATCAATACCACACGGATATCATTCGCCATCGCCAACAGCATTTTGCGAAATACTTCGGCTTGATTGGTTGCCAAACGCCTTGTTTTAGGTAAGTCATTAGGCATAAAAGTCATCAATTTTTGTAATTGATGAACATCATTGACTAAAATAGCGCAAGCCTCACCAAAATGCGTAGTAATCCATGGCCGCCAATCGGCTTTGAACAAGGGCATTTTAAAGAGTAAAGCTGCAATAATGGCCTCATTGAATAAATGCAATTCAGCTACTAAAGCAGCTGTGGCAACTGCATGCTGAAAAATGGGTAAACCCATATCAGGTAAAACCGCATCGCCATAACAAGTTTGCGCCACTTGAAAAGCATGCGTTAATCGACATTTTTCTTCAGCGTTTTGCTGTGCACATAAAGAACGTAACCATGCCAACGGATCGCGGGCTTGATCGAGAATCTCAGTCACATTGTAAGTAGGATGAATCATGGCATATCCGTTACCGTTGGATGACACACTTCCACCATCACATCTATTTTTTTAACTAACCATTAAGCCTTTTATAGGCGAATATGAAGATTGTTTTAGCTTGGCGGCATGGGATATAATAAACTGGTTTACGGTATGGATAATTAATTCTGCGCACAATCTATGCAGCCCGCTATTTCGTTTTGCCATGTTCATAAATCTTTTGGTGCACTCAAGGCAGTTGATGATATTCACTTTGACATCATGCCTGGGGAATTTTTTGCGCTACTTGGGCCTAATGGCGCCGGTAAAACAACGCTCATCTCAATTTTAGCAGGACTTGTTCGCCAAGACATAGGGCAAACATCGATTTTGGGCTATGACACGCTTTTACAATCAACTCAAGCCAAGCGACATATTGGGGTTGTACCACAAGAATTAACTTTTGATCCATTTTTTACGATTAAAGAAGCGCTTTATTTTCAGTCAGGTTACTTTGGGTTGAACCATAATCAGTCTTGGATTGATGAAGTCATCACAAGGCTTGCACTGACCGACAAAGTAGATGTACGTATCCGTAAGTTATCGGGCGGATTCAAAAAGCGATTGATGATTGCGCAGGCATTGGTACACCGCCCAAACGTCATTGTGCTTGATGAACCAACAGCAGGTGTTGATATTGAGCTACGGCAAAGTTTATGGGTATTTATTCGAGAACTCAATCAAATGGGGCACACCATTTTATTAACAACACACTACTTGGAAGAAGCAGAAGCATTGTGTAATCGTGTAGCTATATTGAAGCAAGGTAAATTGATCCTACTAGAAAACAAAGAAAAGCTTCTTCAACGCACCAAAGAACGCATTGTAACGATGCGCTTATCTCGTGCTTTGCCTACAACATTTCCAGCAAAATGGATTTATGAAGAACAAACTGACAATTATGTATTCCATTTAGATACACTCAATACACTAGCGGATATTATGGTTGCTATTCGGCAATCTGATATCGCTATCAGAGAAATTCATATTGCTGACATGAAACTAGAAGACGCATTCGTTACCATCATGCATCAGGATGATAAAAAGTGATTGGTTTTATTACCTTATTACACAAAGAGATCCTCCGGTTTTGGAAAGTCATGTTCCAAACCTTGTTTGCGCCGATTTTAAGTGCGCTCCTATTTCAACTCGTGTTTTTTCACACATTATCTGATCGCGTCGTATCAGGATTTAATATTCCCTATGGCACTTTTTTAATACCCGGCCTTGCAATGATGTCGGCTATACAAAACGCTTATGCTAATTCTGCCTCGAGCCTCATTCAGGCTAGACTAAACGGCAGTATTGTATTCATACTACTTGCTCCTTTTTCAGCGTTGGAATTCTTTCTAGCTTACTTATTGTCATCAGCTATACGAGGTATTTTAGTCGGGTTAGGCGTCATTGCAGCCATCTCTTGGTTTGGTCTTTCTTGGCCATCCCATCCAATATTCGCACTATCCTTTTGTTTGTTAGGCTGTATTTTGCTCGGCGCACTGGGTATTTTGACGGGTATTCTTTCTAAGTCTTTTGACCAGTTATCAGCCTTTCAAAATTTTTTCATCATGCCACTTACCTTTTTATCAGGTACATTTTACTCCCTACAGAGCTTGCCAACTTTTTGGCAGATGATTACCTACGCTAATCCGCTTTTTTATACGATTGATGGATTTCGTTATGGTTTTTTCGGATATGCTGATGTATCTCCTTGGATATCTCTTGGCGTTGTATCACTTAGTACAATTTTATCTTGTTTCATTTGTCTTTACGTTATTCACAAAGGTTACCGTTTGAAATCCTAAATCACACCCTGTGGTTATCACATTTTTAAAATAAACTGCTTGGTTTTCTTGGTCTAAAGTATATCGATATGGAAAAACTGCACATACAAGCCAATGGCCCTTTACGGGGCGAAATCAAAGTATCAGGCGCTAAAAATGCCGCTTTACCTATTTTTTGTGCAAGTTTGCTAACCAAGGAACCAGTGCAATTAGCCAACATGCCACACCTTAAGGACATTATCACCTTGCGGCATTTATTAGAAAATATGGGCGCTCAAGTTGATGTATCACAAGACACGATATCAGTTGCCAACCATGCTATCCATCTCTATGTAGCACCCTATGAACTCGTAAAAACTATGCGTGCGGCTATTTTAGTACTCGGCCCTTTATTAGCCCGTTTTGGCGAAGCATCTATCAGCCTACCTGGTGGATGCGCAATCGGCAGTCGACCTGTTGATCAGCATATCAAGGGTTTAACTGCTATGGGAGCCAATATTACCGTTGAACATGGTTACATTCGTGCTACCACATCAGGATTAAAAGGTACACGCATTTTGATGGATATGGTCACTGTCACTGGCACAGAAAACCTCTTGATGGCCGCTACCCTCGCAGAGGGAGAAACCATTTTAGAAAATGCTGCCCTAGAACCAGAAATAACAGATTTAGCGCTCTTTCTAAATAGTATGGGTGCCTGTATCTCAGGTATTGGCACTCCTACCTTGGTTATTCAGGGTGTCAAAAAACTACATGGTACAAGTTATCGCATCATGCCTGACCGTATTGAAGCAGGAACTTTCCTCGTTGCAGCAGCTATCACTCAAGGTAATATCACGTTAAAAAATATCAATCCACTTCACCTAGAGTCTGTGCTAGCAAGCTTGCGCCAAGCAGGTTCCCATATCACCATTCAAGACGATACGATTCAACTTGTGATGAGAGATCGACCAAAACCTGTCAATATCTGCACAGCGCCCTATCCTGCTTTTCCAACCGATATGCAGGCGCAATTTATGGCATTAAATACTATTTCTGCAGGTGAGGCAGTAGTCACTGAAACAATTTTTGAAAACCGTTTCATGCATGTTTCCGAGCTAAATCGAATGGGTGCCGAAATCACCATCGCTGGGAATCATGCAAAAATAAAGGGTGTTGATACCTTGTCCGGAGCACATGTGATGGCAACCGATCTGCGTGCATCCGCTAGCCTTGTTATCGCTGGACTGGTTGCATCAGGCGAAACGATCATAGATCGTATCTATCATCTAGACCGTGGCTATGACAATATAGAACGAAAACTCAATCAAGTTGGCGCTCATATCGTTCGCATACACTGATATGAAATCCACGACATGCTGGATGTCTTATATTCAACTGATGCGGTTGAATAAGCCAGTTGGTATTTTTTTGTTGCTGTGGCCAACCTACTGGGCGTTGTGGCTTGGTGGCAATGGACGTCCAGCTTGGCTTCAAATCATCATTTTTACATTAGGTGTCATCCTGATGCGCTCAGTTGGCTGTGTCTTAAACGATATCGCTGACCGCAACTTTGACAGCAGGATTCAGCGCACAAAGATGCGCCCTTTGGCAACAGGTCAAATACCACTCAAAGCCGCTTGGGTAGTTGCTATCATTTTGTTATTTGGCGCTGCTAATTTACTCTGGTTTCTCAATAAGTTGACACAACAATTAGCTTTGCTAGCCGTGCTATTAGCAGCGACTTATCCTTATACCAAATGTTTTTTAAGATGGCCACAAATCTATTTAGGCATGACTTTTTCAGTCAATATTCTCATGGCCTTTTGTGCAATATGCGATGCTATTCCTGCGACTGGTTGGATTTTATTTATTGCCAACTTTTGCTGGATCGTCGCTTATGATACACAATATGCCATGATGGATTATCAAGATGATCTCAAAGTTTTTCTTCACAGCACCGCTATTGCTTGGAAAAGCTTTAGCTTACCTGCCATTTGTGCCTTACAAGGGATATTTATCTTATTAATGAGTATATTAGGTTATCAATATCGCTTGAGCTTACCCTATTGGAGCGCTTTATTAGGCGCTTCGTTGTTATTCGGTTATCAATATTATTTGATCCAGTACCGTCAAGCACCATTTCTTGCGTTTTTAAATAACCAATCAATCGGTCTATGTATCTTCGCTGGCATATGGTTACATTTCTTTTGAGTGTCATGATAATTGTCTCAAACCGCTCAAATTAGCTAAGGGCTTTAATGACTAAATTGCTTAATACTCTCACTAATAGCGCAGCAATACACGCTTATGCTAAGCAACGCTTGTTGGAGGTTAACCAGCTTTCACCAAACGCACTTGATAAAACCCTTCAACAGATTACCAAGCGCGGTATTGATTTTGCAGACTTATATTTTCAGTACACACATTTTGAAAGCTGGGTATTGGAAGATGGAGCAGTCAAGCAAGGCAGCTTCCACATTGATCAAGGTGTAGGAGTACGAGCCGTATCGGAAGATAAATCGGCACTAGCTTACTCAAGTCAAATCACCCAAAATGCATTGGCGATGGCATCCCAATCGGTTCAAGCCATTCGTACGCAAACCACAACAGCATCGTATCCTATCACCCAAACGCCATGCCTCACGCCCTGTTATGATCAGCTTGATCCGATTGCCAGTTTAGATGCTGCATCAAAAATAGCGATCTTGGAAGAAGTCAACCGGGTTGCGCGCCAACAAGACAAGCGTATCACGCAGGTTATAGCACAATTAGCAGCAAAATATGAAATCATTTATCTTGCTCGGCATGATGGCTGCCATGTCGCAGATATTCGACCACTTGTACGCTTATCCGTTCATGTCATTGCTGAACAGCACCAACGCCGGGAAGAAGGCACTTCGGGTGGAGGCGGCAGAACTACTTTAGCCTATTTTGACCAAGCAACTATCAGTCGTTATAGCAAACTTGCCGTCGAACGAGCCTTACTAAATCTTGAAGCACGTTCTGCCCCAGCAGGTCAAATGACAGTTGTCCTCGGATCAGGTTGGCCGGGTATTTTGTTGCATGAAGCTATCGGTCATGGTCTAGAGGGCGATTTTCACCGCAAGAGAACTTCTGCTTTTACAAATCGTATGATGCAAAAAGTCGCTTCAAATACAATCAGTGTTGTCGATAATGGCACACTACCAAATCAACGTGGTTCATTAACCATAGACGACGAAGGATGCGCTGCACAGCATACAATACTCATTGAAAACGGCATACTCAAAGGAATAATGCAGGATATGACCAACGCTAAACTCATGAAACAAGCCCCAACCGGTAATGGTCGACGTGAATCTTATGCCGCTTTACCGATGCCGAGAATGACTAATACCTATATGCTTAACGGAAAATATCCTCCAGAAGAAATTATCAAATCGGTCCATGAAGGACTCTATGCTGCTAATTTCGGTGGTGGACAAGTTGATATTACCAGTGGACGTTTTGTGTTTTCAGCGTCTGAAGCTTGGCGTATTGAAAATGGGCGTCTCAGTTACCCTGTAAAAGGAGCTACTTTAATTGGTAATGGTCCTGAGATACTGCAGCATGTTTCCATGGTCGGGAATGATTTAGCTTTAGATGACGGTATGGGAACTTGTGGAAAAAATGGACAAAATGTACCCGTTGGTGTTGGGCAACCCACCTTGCGTATTGATCAAGGATTAACTGTAGGTGGGATAGCAGTATAAATCGACTTCTTAGACCAAGACGAGCTAAAAAAACTCACTCACATAAATCTTCATACGAGTCTCAATATAAAAAGTGAACCGTTGGTTAATACATAGGAAGATTCACAACAGTTTGGAAAAACTCATGATGTACTAATATTTTTTTTATTTTCAATAATGTTGACTAAATATTATGAACAATATAAGACACTTCTGTTGTAAGATTTTCGTTAATAGACTGCTTTCTTGTTTAGCTTATTTGCGAAACTAATATGAAAAAATCTTTTGTTGTGTCTCTTTTTGTTCTAATAATCTCAGCGTTTTCTGTAAACCAAGTTTTGGCTGGTGCTGCTAAGCCCCCCAAAGGCACCTCATGCGGATGTGGTTGTGGTTGTACTAATAAGTAACCGACAACATGCTTAGATCAATATACCGTCGTTTCTTTACTGGGCTAGGTGGCAAGTTTTTGGCTCTCGTGCTGATTTTTCTGATAATCAGTATTGTGAAAGTCAATAGTGCTAATAGTTTTGCTGCGGAAACGAAAAAATTCAACAAAAATTGTAATTTTTCGAGCAGTGCAACACCACCCACTAAGTCAGCGACTGACGAAGGTTGTTCTTGCTTGTGTATACAGCAGTATATGTATTCCATAAGGAAGAAGCAGGTCTTTAAAGAAGACGATAGAGTTGTTGCAACCTTTAAATTTCAGCGAGATGCTTCTGGTAACTGTCACTGTGATTTTAATCAGGAAGAAAAGCGCTGAGTCAAACCACAAAAACAACCCGTACTAAAAATGCGGGTTGTTTTTTTGTAGCTGTTGGTATCTAGTAAGCTATCTGATTGGTTTCTGTATACAAGACTCGCTGCGAAGCATGAGAAAACAAAATAGCTCTCTTTATTCGAATAATACAGACCTACTGGCAGCAAGAAGCGATGTAGAAATCGCGAAAATGGAAACGCTCACAAATCTTGATCTTTGACTGACTATTTTTATGAAGAAACTATAGGAAAGACAACAGTGTCTTTGGGATAGACCTTTCTTAAATTCCGATGGAAGTGAGCGCATTAAAAATAGCATATTAAAAATACTAAAATAGTATTTTTATGGATACTAGTATTTTATATCTTATAACTATCTGATTTTTAAATATTTTTTGGTCTCTGGCAACAGAGTGGGTATTATATGTTGTTGGCGTTATTTTTTTAAACACCGAATTTATATCCTGGTTATATAAGTGCGGAATCCATAATATTAAGTTTTTGATGGCTGGCCAAAAAAAATAATTACCGAAGTTGCCGAAACTAATGATTTTCAAGTTGATATATTGACGGAAATCGATCGGAGAAACAAACAATTTCAAAAATATTAAAGAAGCACGTGAAGCTGGATTGGATTTGCCTTATATTGTCATTGTCATGGAGAAACTAGCTAATCTGAGATTATGCAAACCAAATCAGCTGAGGTCAATATTGTCAGAATTGCATAAATAGGCAGAAGTGTTGGTGTTCATCTTGTTTTATCTACGCAATAACCTGATACTAAAATTTTAGTGGCTTATTGCGAAGCAATGCTGCTAGGATAGCCCTATCTGTGCAAAAAAATCAGATTCTAGAATTATTATAGATGAAGTCGAGGACAGAAAAATTGCTTGGCGCTTGGAATATGTTGGTAAAGCCATAGGCGAGCACAACAGCAATCAGATTACATGGCGTGTTCGTAACAAAATTAGACGTTACACTACGTAATGAAGCAATAATGAACAATGTTGAAAGTTATACATCAATACTTTAGTAACCAATAATCAAGTGCTTTTTGTTTTTCTAGTAATCGCTGGAACTACCTTTAGCGAACCCAAAGGACAGTTCATACTCAATTTGGGCTAATAATTGGCTCCCTGACCTGGGCTCGAACCAGGGACCTGCGGATTAACAGTCCGTCGCTCTACCAACTGAGCTATCAGGGAATAAACATCAAACTGGTTCGGAATTGTAGCATAAAATTGCTATTTCTTAAGTACGCTCCAACTTAAGTATTTTTGGGTATTGGAAAATGCAACAGTTATGACAACCATTCAAACTGAGAATCAACCCATTCAAGCTCCCCCATCAACCCTTAATAAATTACACAAATTGGGGCTTCATACCTACTTCGATTTAGTCTTACATCGCCCCTTGCGTTACGAAAATGAAACCAGCATCTGTCCAATAAAAGACGCACCATTAAGTTACCCTGTTCTGATTGAGGGGATTGTCGAAAAAAGTGATGTGATGTTTCGACCACGTCGCCAATTAGTCATGCGACTTCGCGATGAGACAAGCGCGCTGACTTTACGCTTTATGCATTTTTATCCAACACAAGTACTTAAAGTAGGTCAACGTATTCGAGCCTTTGGAGAAATCAGATATAGTTTTTTAGGTAAAGAGATGGTGCATCCCAAACTGCGTGCCGTAAAACCCTTATCAACCACCCTCACGCCGATTTATCCGGTCGTCAAAGGTTTAACACAATTATCAATCCAACGCCTGATACGACAAGCTTTAGATACGTTATCTTTCACCGATACATTGCCAGAAGCTATTCGTATTCCTCTAAAACTCATGAGGCTGGACGAAGCGATACGCATGTTGCACGCCCCTACCAAAATCTCGCTTTTTGACACGCAACCAGCCTTGCAAAGACTCAAATTTGATGAATTGCTAGCGCAACAACTCTTTACGGCTCAAGCAAAACAAAAACGGCAAAACCAACAAACCTACGCAATTCATGGCAACGGTAAATTACGTGCTGCTTTATATGCAAAACTACCTTTTCAATTAACGGCCTCCCAAAAGCAGGTTTTACAAACCATCGAAAAAGATCTTGGTGCGACACAACCCATGCATCGCCTCTTACAAGGTGACGTGGGATGTGGCAAAACGATTGTTGCTGCACAAAGCGCTTTAATTGCAATCGAGGCAGGGTTTCAAGTAGCTATGATGGTGCCTACCGAAATTCTTGCCGAGCAACATGCTTTTCAATTTCAAGAATGGCTCCACCCGTTGGGATTAACCACTGTTTGTTTAACGGGTCGCCTAAAAAAGGCTCAAAAAGTAGCAGTCATAGCTCAAATTGAGACGGGTCAAGCTGATTTTGTGATCGGTACTCATACCCTTTTTCAGGATAAATTGGCCTTTCACCGCTTAGGCTTGATCATCATTGATGAACAGCATCGCTTTGGCGTTATGCAGCGTTTAGCGTTAAAAAATAAAGGCACACATGTACACCAACTCATGATGTCCGCTACTCCGATCCCCCGTACTTTAGCCATGAGTTACTTCACGGACATGGATATTTCATCTATTACAGAATTACCCCCCAATCGCATGCCAATTCGCACACAACTCATTGATACCACACGTCGCCACCAAGTCATTGAATTTATCCGAGGCGCTTGTCAAAAAAACGAACAAATCTACTGGGTATGTCCTTTGATTGAAGAATCCGAAGCTTTGGCTTTAAAAACCGCTGCTGCAATTTACCATGAACTTACTTCATCGCTTGCGCCTATTCGTGTCGGGCTACTGCATGGCAAAATGCTAGCTACTCAAAAAAAGACGGTCATGGAGGATTTTGTGCAAGGCCACCTTCAAGTACTCGTCGCCACCACTATCATTGAAGTGGGCATTGATGTTGCCAACGCAAGTTTGATGGTCATTGATCACGCCGAACGTTTGGGGCTAGCACAACTACATCAACTACGCGGCAGAATTGGGCGTGGAACACGTCCTAGTCGCTGCTTGTTGCTCTTTCAAAAGCCCTTAACCAAAACAGCCAAAGCACGATTAGAAGCAATCTATAAAGAACAAGATGGCTTTAAGATTGCTGAAGAAGACCTTAAAATTCGTGGGCATGGCGAATTATTGGGTGAGCGGCAAAGCGGTCTTCCTTTATTTCGCTTCGCAAATATTATGAAAGACAAAATTTTACTTGCCGAAGCTCACCGCGAGGCTCAGACTTTGTTATCTAAATGGCCAGTGCTTGCCAAGACCCACCTAAAAAGATGGATAGAAGGCACCATTGACTTTTTGGAGGTTTAAATCTGGCGGATTTAAAAACGCCGTTGAATACCTGTTTGATGAATAATTTTAGCTGAAATTTCCTCAATAGAGCGGTGTGTTGTGCTGATAAAAGGCAGATCATGCTTGCGAAACATACTCTCAGCACGACCCACTTCAAAATGGCAATTATCCAAACTGGCGTAGTGCGAATTGGAACGTCGTTCGTTACGAATATGATGAAGTCGGTTCGGATCAATCGTCAAACCAAATAGTTTACGCAAATGAGGCATCAGCGAATGAGGAAGCGCTGCGCTTTGTAAATCTTCCGGTGTCAGCGGGTAATTGGCCGCATTAATTCCGTATTGCAAGGCTAAATATAGACAGGTTGGCGTTTTACCGGAACGCGAAACGCCAACCAAAATCACATCGGCTTCATCTAAATCTTTTAAGGTAATACCGTCATCATGATTAAGCGAAAAATTAATTGCCTGAATGCGATGATCATAAACTGATTCATCAGCTACGCTATGCGTAAGACCAACATGAAGCGTTGCGTTCTGCCTTAATTCTTCCTCAATGCGACCAATAAATGATTCAAAAAAATCAATGCACAGCGCATAATCAACCTTAAATAAGAGCCGCACACTTTTATCGACAATACTAGAAAATACCAATGGGCGAAATTGATCAGCAAGGCTACATGCATAAATTTTTGCTATCACTTCGGATGCTTTTTCTTTGGAATCAACGAAGGGAATCGTTTCGCGCTGAAACTCAAAGGTATTGAATTGCGTTAGTAACATATTCCCCAACGATTCGGCAGTAATACATGTTCTATCTGACACAAAAAATACTGAGCGCCGATAAGTCATTGATCCTCCTTACCATCCATTGAATAATCAAGCACTGATTATAAAGTGGAATGATATTTGTTCGCATAATTTATAGGATTCGTCTAGAATAATAGCAATCAACGCCCAATCATTTTAATCGCATATGAAAGTATCATTATGGCAGATTTCATCCTCTGGCTAAGTCAATTACGCGCCACCGATACACAAAAGGTAGGTGGAAAAAATTCTTCGCTGGGTGAAATGATTAGCCAGCTTGCTAAGCGTGGTGTAAAGGTACCGGATGGCTTTGCAACAACTGCCCAAGCTTTTGAAGCATTTTTAGCACAAAATCATTTGGATCAACGCATCCAAGAAGTCTTATCTAACTTGGATGTTGATGATATTGCAGCACTGAATGCGAAAGGCAAAACTATTAGACAATGGATACTTGACACCCCCTTTCCTGAAGCATTAGAAAATGCGATTGATCAAGCTTGGCAACGCTTAGTAAATGAAACAGATAACGCAAATATCGCTGTGGCTGTACGCTCTTCGGCAACTGCAGAAGATTTACCCGATGCTTCTTTTGCTGGTCAACAAGAAACTTTTTTAAATATTCGTGGCTTAATGAATGTTAAAGAAGCCATCAAACATGTCTTCGCATCGCTTTACAATGATCGAGCAATCGCCTACCGCATTCACCAAGGATTTGAACATAGTCATGTTGCCATCTCGGCAGGCATACAACGCATGGTACGTTCCGATTTAGCAGCATCCGGTGTCATGTTTACGCTAGATACTGAATCCGGGTTTCAGGAAGTGGTCTTTATCACCGCTTCGTATGGATTAGGCGAAACCGTTGTGCAAGGTTCTGTCAATCCGGATGAATTTTATGTGCATAAGCACACACTAGAAAAAGATTGTCCTGCTATCTTGCGTAAAACAATCGGCACAAAACTCACGCAAATGATTTTTTCTAAAACCGCCAGGGTTGGTCACTCTGTTGAAGTGGTAGATGTGCCTGTAGCCGATCAACAACGTTTTTGTATTACCGAAAACGAAATTGAAACCTTGGCACGCTATGCACTCATCATCGAAAAACATTACGGATGCCCCATGGATATCGAATGGGGCAAAGATGGTGAAGATGGGCAAATTTATATTTTGCAAGCACGTCCAGAAACCGTCAAATCACGCCAACAATACACTGATGTCTTACGACGCTATCAACTTAAAAATCACTCACAAGTTCTAGTAGAGGGTCGAGCCATTGGTCAGAAGATTGGCCAAGGCACGGTTCGCGTGCTACGCGATATTAACCAAATGGCCACTTTAAAATCTGGTGATATTTTAGTGACAGGTATGACCGATCCGGATTGGGAACCTATCATGAAGCGTGCTGCAGCAATCATCACAGATCGTGGCGGACGCACTTGTCATGCCGCCATTATTGCGCGCGAATTAGGTATTCCAGCAGTATTGGGTTGTGGCAACGCCACCCAACGACTCAAAGACGGCGAATCGGTTACGGTAAGCTGTGCCGAGGGAGATGTTGGTAAAGTCTATCAAGGACTCTTGGATATTGATGTTGTAGAGGTGACACTTAACCAAATGCCCGCTGTACCCGTTAAATTAACGCTGAACATGGCTAACCCCGAGTTAGCTTTCGAGTTCTGTCAATTGCCTCATGAAGGCGCAGGGCTCGTGCGTATCGAATTTATGATTGCTCGTCAAATCGGTATTCACCCCAATGCTTTACTGGATTTTGAGCAATTGCCATCGGATCTTCAAGCAGCAATTAGCGCACGTATTATTGGCTACGAAAACCCCACAGAATTTTATGTGAAAAAATTAACCGAGGGTATTGCCACCATTGCTGCGGCAATGTGGCCTAAACCTGTCATTGTCCGCTGCTCAGATTTTAAAACCAATGAGTATGTTAATTTGCTCGCTGGTAATCGTTATGAACCCCATGAAGAAAACCCTATGATTGGATTCCGTGGAGCAGCCCGCTATCTGTCACCTGCTTTTCGACCTTGTTTTGAGATGGAATGCCGTGCCTTAAAATATGTACGCGACACCATGTGCTTGACCAATGTACAAATCATGATTCCTTTTGTGCGTTCGGTTAAAGAAGCCACGCAAGTCATTGAACTACTTGCCAAGAATGGTCTAGTGCGGGGTGAGAATGATTTAAAACTGATTATGATGTGTGAGATACCAACCAATGCCCTCCTCGCCGAACAATTCTTAGCACACTTTGATGGCTTTTCAATTGGCTCAAATGATATGACACAGCTTGCGCTCGGTATTGATAGGGATAGCGGCAGCGCCATCGCAGCGAGTTTTGATGAGCGCGATGATGGGGTTAAAGCCTTGTTACATATGGCCATCCAAGCATGTAAACAGCATCAAAAATATGTGGGTATTTGTGGTCAAGGTCCTTCTGATCATCCTGATATGGCCAAATGGCTTGTCGAAGAAGGTATTGATACGATCTCACTGAACCCTGATACTGTTATCAAGACTTGGTTGTATCTGGCTGATACGTTTAAAAAATAGTCTCGTTCACCCTTCTCAGGGCTTAGGAAAATAGGAAGTAGTCTTTGTGACGTGATGGGTAGCTGGTATATAGCATGCTTAACGATGCTGCATCAACAAAAAAAATAACCAAATCCGTCACGCTTTTAAGTGCTGGCACCAATACACTACTAAGTATTGCGCAGGTAGTTACGGGTTACTTTGCACACTCAAGCGCTTTGGTCGCAGATGGTATACACACGCTGTCAGATTTAGCAGCTGATCTAGCTATCCTCTTTGTCAACCGTAAAAGCCATGAAGCCGCTGATGCAGAGCATCCTTACGGCCATGCGCGTTTTGAAAATGCCGCTTCCTTAATTTTTGGTTTGTTGTTAAGTGTGGTAGGGTTAGGCATCCTTGTCTCAGCCATCACCAAATTAACCGTACTCACTACGATTCCTGTAGTGCACCAATTTGCTTTAGTTGTAACACTCCTCTCTCTTGTTACCAAAGAAGCCCTGTTTCGATACATTCGTGCCATAGCCAAACGAACCCATTCGGCTTTATTGGAAATTAATGCTTGGCATGCTAGATCCGATGCTGCTGCTTCATTAGTCGTGATATGTGGTATTGTGGGTAATTTGGCCGGGTATCCTTTTTTGGATCCCATTGCGGCCTTATTAGTCAGTGCCATGATTTTTAAAGCAGGTTTTCAGATGGCTAAAAGTGGATTTGCAGATTTAACGGATCACGCTCTACCACCAAAAGAAATGGACGCTATTAAAGCTATCTTGGCAGCGGTACCAGGCATTAGATCTATCCACAATTTACGTTCGCGTCGCACCGGAAGTTATGCAGTGATTGATGCGCACATTGAAGTCGATCCGCGTATTAGTGTCACGGAAGGCCATTACATTGCGTTAACTGCAGAGCGACATATTCAAGCAGCTTTTGCTGCCCATGATATTTTAATTCATGTTGATCCTTACGATGAAGAACGTAGCATGGGTTCTAACTTGCCCCAGAGACCAGAGATCGACGCTCTGCTTACACCAATCTTACAACGTTACCAGCAACAACATTACTCCTATGTTCTGCACTATGTTGACCATATAGTTGAAATTATGGTTATTCTTGCCCAACCTCTTACAGCATCCCAACAAGTAGCCTTAGAACATAATTTATTAGAGGCTCTACCGCCATCTACTCGTTTACAATTGTTGTGGCATAAACCTTTCAAGACAAGGCTAAAATCCCCTAAAACCAATTTTGCTAAAGACAAGAAAGTGTCTTGATGATGAATATCGCAACGTGGAATGTGAATTCGCTCAATGTTCGACTTACGCATCTTATCAAATGGTTGCAAGAAACACCCGTTGATGTTTTAGCATTGCAAGAGCTTAAGTTAAACCAAGATCAGTTTCCTAGAGAAACACTTTTAGCATCGGGTTATCAGGCTGTTTGGTTCGGCCAGAAAACCTATAACGGCGTTGCTTTATTGGCTAAGTCACCGATTGTGCCCACAGATGTCACATTCGGTATACCGGGTTATGAGGATCCACAACGTCGCGTGATTGCAGCAACCATTGAAGGCATTCGCTTTATCAGCGTCTACTGCGTGAATGGTGAGTCGCTTATGTCGGAAAAATTCCGCTATAAACTCACCTGGTTTGAAGCGTTACTTGGTTATATCCAAACCGCTTTAGCGCAATACCCGCTTCTTGTAGTAATGGGAGATTTTAATATTGCGCCTCAAGCGATTGATACCTATGACCCGCTGTTATGGCAAAACCGCGTTATCTGCTCAAAAGAAGAGCGCGAGTTGTTCCAACGCTTATTAAGCTATGGACTCTATGATAGTTTACGTACTTTGTATCCTGATCAAGCACTTTATAGTTGGTGGGATTATCGTGCTGGCATGTTTAGGCACAATTACGGTTTACGCATTGACCATATTTTGGTTTCTCATGCCTTATGGCCACGGGTAACAAAAGGGGCGGTTGATGCTGTGCCACGTGGGTGGGAACGCCCGTCAGACCATACCCCCGTTATGCTCGCACTTAAATAACAAAACACAACGTACTCAATAATTGAATTAGAATCAACGGAGTATAGAACAGAGTGTAGACTTAGTTGACACATGAAATTGTGAAAATTTAATAACTCTCTAGTCAATAATCCTTGTGGTATTTTTCAATTCTAGACCTCAATCTATTGCCGTTTCTTAAGTCGTTGACTTTCGGCTAAAAAACGATAGGGGATCCGAAATAAGTGCCTCATTTTGTGAGTTACTAAATCGTACTTTTATCTTTAATACAAATAAGAGGTGTGTAAACTTATTTACTGATTAGCCCTTTCGTTAAGCTTGCGTCACCTTGGTTACGGGCAACAAGTAGCGTCCTCTAGTATCCACAATATGTGTGGCGTGCTGCAAAATTAACTCATAATCAAATGCATCATGATCCGTCAATAACAAGACACAATCATAAGTAGCAATCACTTGCGGTGTCAGGGCAATACTCGCCAAATCCAAGTGGTGACTTCGCATTTTAGGAAAAGCAGGAATAAAGGGATCACTATAGTCAACTCGAGCCCCTAAAGTCTGTAGTTTTTCAATAATCACAACTGATGGGCTCTCGCGCATATCATCCACATTCTTCTTATAAGCAATCCCCAATACGAGTAATCGACTACCCTTCAAAGCCTTACCTTGCCCATTTAACGCCAACCAAGTTTTTTGTACAACAAAATCAGGCATGCTCGCATTGACTTCCCCAGCTAGTTCAATAAAACGCGTATTTAACCCATACTCCCTTGCCTTCCATGTCAAATAAAAAGGATCAATAGGAATACAATGCCCACCTAAACCTGGTCCAGGATAATAGGGCACAAAACCAAATGGTTTGGTTGCTGCTGCACGAATCACTTCATAAATATCAATACCCATCCTATCGGCTACAACCTTCATTTCGTTGACTAAGCCAATATTCACTGCGCGATGAATATTTTCCAAAAGTTTAGTCATTTCAGCTGCACGGGTAGAGGACATAGATACCACTTCATCAATAATACTGCTGTATAACGCTACACCGACTTCTAAACAATCGGAGGTATAGCCACCACAAATTTTAGGAATCGTGCGGGTTGTAAAATGGGGGTTACAAGGATCTTCACGCTCAGGCGAAAACACTAAATATATTTCCCTACCTACCCCTAACCCTGTTGAAGCAATACGCGGCAAAAGGATTTCCTCTGTAGTGCCCGGATAGGTCGTTGATTCTAACGAGACAATTTGACTGGATCTTAAAAAGGGAACCAGCGCATCCACCGTATTGATCACATAGGATAAATCAGGTTCACGTTGTTGATTTAAAGGGGTTGGAACACAAATAATTAAAGCATCAGCTTGCGCTGCTTGGGCAAAATCAAAAGTAGCACGAAAGCCATTTTGGTAGGCCTCTTGGATCACTTCCGGTGCAATATGCCGTATGTAAGAGCGTCCAGCATTTAAAGTAGCAACCTTATGCTGATCAATATCAAAACCGAGTACTAAAAACCCTTCTTCCGTAAAGCGCTGCACCAAAGGCAAACCCACATAGCCTAATCCCACAATTCCGATACAAGCTTGGCGTGTCTGAATTTTAGATAACAATACTTCTTTTTCTTGGGTCTGCATCATCCATTCGCTTTATGGTAGTTAAGAATTTTATGGATCCGAGCTACATTTTTTTACGCACGCTTGCAACAAGAACTTTGGTAAAATAAACGCTTGAGTTTATTCACCAACTGGGCGCTTCAAAAAAGCTCTAAAGCGGGTAAGTATATAACAAACCATGCCAATAAATCGTGCTTTTGCTCACCTGTACCGCAAATGGGTCGGTGGGATAGTAGTTTTATTATTGGTATATGGTTTGTGGTTAGTCGCAGTACCCGTACACTGGTCTCAAAAACCTTATTGCATCGTCATTCCACCAAATCAGAGCCTGCAAGCTCTAGCTAAGCAATTAGATCAAGACCAAGCTATTCGTAGCCGCACTTTGATGGTGATATTGGCTAGACTGTTGCAATGGGATACTAAAATCCAAGCTGGGCGTTATGTCTTTAAAAGCCCTACCAATCTCATTGGCATGCTCAACGCTTTTGCAGCTGGAAAGGCTGAGCAACTTAGTATTACTTTTGTAGAAGGCATCACCTTTGACCAAATGCGTCAAACGTTAAATCAGGCGCCTTACCTACAGCACGACAGCCAGCACCTGAGCCATGCACAACTCCTAATTAAAATTGGTGCTAAAAATAGTGGTTATGCCCATCCCGAAGGGTTGTTTTTCCCAAGTACCTATTTTTACGAACCGCAAGTAAGTGATTTAACGATTTTGCGCCAAGCCTACCAGAACATGCAAAAAATACTAGCCACTACTTGGCAACATCGTGCTCCAAATTTGCCTTACCGTACGCCTTACGAACTCCTGATTATGGCAAGCTTGATTGAAAAAGAAACTGGATATGCGGCTGATCGGGCTAAAATTGCGGCGGTATTTATCAACCGCCTAAGAATCAACATGCGTTTACAAACTGATCCAGCAGTCATGTATGGCATTAGCACGACTTTTTCTGGCTCTCTAACACATCGCCAGCTTAGAAGAAATACCCGCTATAATACCTATATCCACGCTGGATTAACACCAACACCTATTGCCTTGCCTGGTCTGGCCGCGTTAGAAGCTGCCGCCCACCCAGATCCACGTACCAAGGCATTTTATTTTGTGGCACGCCAAGATGGCTTATCAGTATTTTCACATAATTTAAAAGAACATAACGCTGCAGTTCGTAAATATATCCTTCATAAAGGAAAGTAATTGATGCTAACGCATCGCTTCATAACGCTAGAAGGCATTGATGGGGTAGGGAAAAGTACACATATTCCTTTTGTTGCTCAGTATCTGATTGACAAAGGATTTCAGGTTACATGTACGCGTGAACCGGGTGGAACAAGGCTTGGTGAAAAACTACGCAAAATACTTTTGGATCCTAGCTTGCCTTTATCGCTTGACACTGAAACGTTGCTCATATTCGCAGCCAGAGCCGAACATATCCATCAAGTGATTAAACCGGCTCTACAAAAAGGATATTGGGTTCTATCCGATCGCTTTACGGATGCAACGTTTGCCTATCAAGGAGGTGGCCATTGTGTTGCTTTTGATCGAATTGCCGCTTTAGCTAACTGGGTACAACAGGGATTGATACCCGCCTTAACATTGCTTATTGACATACCACCTAACATTGCTTTAGCACGCCTAGCACCCCGTCGCCGCACGGATCGCTTTGAACAAAAATCGCTGCTTTTTTATCAGCGGGTGCGCGAAACCTATTTGGATTTGGCAAAACAAGCACCGCAACGTTTTATTGTGATTGATGGTCAACAGACTATCGAGCAAACGCAACAAGAAATAACGCAACGACTTAATCAGTATTTCGCCCAACAATGAAACGCTATCCTTGGCAAGAACAAGATTGGCAAACGCTCACTCAATCCTTTAATCAACGACCCAATGCTTGGCTTTTTTATGGCCAACCCGGGATTGGTAAAGAGGCATTTGCCAAAAATCTAGCCGCCGCACTATTGTGTCAACACCCATTAAGCGACCAAAGTGCATGCATGCATTGCAATAGCTGTCATTGGTTCCAAATTGCCCACCACCCCGATTTTTATGAGGTCACTCCTTTTTCCGAACAAGACGAAGCAGACGCTAAACCTTCTGCCGTTAAAAAATTACCCCTGATCAAAATAGAATCCATTTTGCGTATTCGGCATTTTGCTGCTCTCTCTTCACATCAAGCAGCTCTACGTATTGTGTTAATTACACCAACTGAAGCCATGACTATCGCAGCAGCTAATGCCTTATTAAAAATTTTAGAAGAGCCTCCCCCTTCACTTCTATTTTTGCTCGTAAGCCATCATAAAGCGCGGGTGTTACCCACTATTCGTAGCCGATGCCGACCTATTTTGCTTACCGCACCAACGCCTAAACAAGCTTTGGATTGGCTCAAAACCCAAAAAATCAATAATCCTGAACAATGGCTGGCCTTAAGGGGTGGGAGCCCATTATTAACTGACGAAGCACAATACCTTGCTTTATGGGAGCAAAGCATCGTCACACTGGTAAGACCAACCATCTTGGCAATATTTACGCTCACTGAGGCTATTGAGCAACAAAAAGTACCGCTCTTTATCGTTTTAGGTTGGTTGGAAAAATGGTTACTGGACGTGGCTTACCTACAAAATACTTCTCACGCAAGATTTTATCAGCACCAATTATCCACCCTACAAAGCCTTGCTCAACAAATCAATCGCCAAGCACTATGGGTCTGTTATGATAGGATAAAGCGTGTACAAGCCGGAGCATTTCAAGCACTTAATACACGTCTACAAATAGAAGCTATCTTGATGGATTATCGTCAGCTCTTTGCAAGAAAAATGACCCATGAAGCTCGTTGATTCCCATTGCCATCTCCATTTTCCAGGTTTAGTGGAGTCAATCCCTGACGTGATATTGCGTATGCAAAAAGCGCAAATCAACTATGCACTCACTGTTGCAACTTGCCAAACAGAATGGTCTATTATCAAAACGCTCGTAGAGCAATACACGCCCTTATTTGGCGCCATTGGTATCCACCCCGACCTGCCTGACAAGACGCCATGCAATCAGGCAATACTCCTTGCTGCGAGCAAACACCCTAAGATAGTAGCGTTGGGAGAAGCCGGGCTTGACTATCACTATGTACCTGATGCGGCTTCCTACCAACAAGAGCGATTCATCGTGCATCTTGAGGCAGCAAAATCAGCAAAACTACCTATCATCATCCACTGTCGCGATGCCACAGCTGATATGTTGGCTATTTTAAAAGCAGTAGCTCCCGTTTCAGGGGTCATGCATTGCTTTAGTGAGAATTGCGAGGTCGCTAAAACCTTGCTTGACCTAGGACTTTATATTTCGTTATCTGGTATCGTCACGTTTAAAAATGCTAAAACCTTGCAAGACGTTGCTAATTATCTGCCACAGGATCGCTTGCTGATTGAAACCGATGCTCCTTATTTGGCTCCTGTTCCACACCGCGGCCAGCCTAATGAACCATCTTATGTGTACCATGTGGCCAAGTATATTGCGCATTTGCGTGGTATCCCCTTGGATATATTAGCAGACGCCATCACGCAAAATTTTTTGACTTGTTTCCCGAAAATTACACAATATCATGCAGACAACACCTTGCCCCATTGATGTTGTCCTACTTGGTTGTGGCGCCAGTAGTGGTGTACCCGTTGCAGCTTGTCGCTGTACAGTGTGCCAGTCAAGTCACCCTAAAAACCAGCGCACCCGTACAGCGGCTTGGATTCGAACACCATACTTATCATGCCTCATTGATACGGGACCCGATTTAAGGCAACAGATTTTGCGAGAAAAAATTGAACGGGTAGATGCTGTGCTGTATACCCATGCCCATGCCGATCACCTCAACGGTATAGATGACTTACGTGCCTTTTGTGTGGCACAAAAAATAGCTATACCCGTCTATAGTGATCAAGCAACCTTACAAGCCATTGCAAACCGCTTTCCCTATGCCCTATCGACCACCCAAGGCTACTGGGATAAATTAACCATCGCACCGCATCCGGTTGCACCAGGCATCACTTTTGATTTAGGTCCACTTTTGATAACACCGATTTTATTGCCTCATGGAACACAGCGCTGTTTAGGATGGCGCATCAATGATATAGCTTGGTTAACAGATATTTCAGCCATTCCAAAAGATGCACTGATCCATTTACAGCACCTTAAAATCCTTTATTTAGATTGCTTGCGAAGTCAACCCTATCCTGCCCATTTAACAGTTGACCAAGCCTTAGACTATGCCCATTATATTCAAGCTAGGCAAACTATTCTCATTCATATGAGCCATGATATTGATTACGTTGCCTTAAAAAAACGTTGCCCTAAAGGCGTTACAGTAGGCTATGATGGCATGCATCAATCACTTAATGCATAACAACCATGACCAAACACAACACCTTAATTTGGCTAGATATGGAAATGACCGGTCTTTGCCCGGTTACCGATCGGATTTTAGAAGTGGGTATGTTAATCACCGATCACGACTTGAATATTCTTGCCAAGGCTCCTTCTTGGGTTTTACATCAAACCGATGTGGTGTTAGAAGTAATGGATACTTGGAATACCCAAACGCATCAAAAAAGCGGTCTTATTGATCAAGTTAAAGCTTCCGTTCTCACCGAACAGGCAGTTGAACATGCGATGGTTGATTTCATGAAGCAGTATGCTGCGCCACAAAGTAGTCCCATGTGCGGCAATACTGTCCACCAAGATAGGCGCTTTTTAGCGCAATGGATGCCCCAAGCTGAAGCCTATTTCCATTATCGTAATATTGATGTCTCCACGCTCAAAGAGCTGGCTAAACGTTGGAAACCTGCTATTGTTAAGCAGTTTGTCAAGGTCAGTAAACATGAGGCGTTAGCTGATATCATCGAGTCAGTTGAAGAAATGCGCTACTACCGCGAACACTTCATTCAACATTAAGTAGCGTTATGACTTCAGATATAATAGTGCCCATCATATCAAGTCAAATAGCACCATACCACCCATGGCATCTTCTTCTATCCTACTGGCACAACGGCTTGGTACTGTACTAGAACAACGTAAAGAGACCCTAGCTGTTGCCGAATCCTGCACAGGAGGGCTTTTAGCCAGTGCTATTACCTCTATTCCAGGTAGTTCAGCTTGGTTCAAAATGGGTTGGGTAACCTATAGTAATGCAGCCAAAACAACGCAGCTAGGCATCAAAACTCAACAAATTATCCGGCACGGAGCGGTGAGTCGCTACACGGTACGCCATATGGCTAAGCAAGCTCTCAAGTTGGCTGGAACCCATTGTTCCATTGCGATCTCTGGGGTTGCAGGACCAAGTAACAGCAATCGGGATAATCCGCAAGAAGTCGTACCTATTGGTACGATCTGGATTGCTGCGATGCACTACCAACAACCTAAACTTTGGGTCATCCAACAAAAAATGTCAGGGAACCGACAACAAATCAGGGAAAAATCAGTTGATGTTGCCATGTTTAGCTTGCTGATGATTTTAGTAACTGGGCACTGTGATATGGCGCATGTGAATCGCCATTTTTTTAATTTTTGCGGCTCCTATGGCACATTATCTACCGATCAAGCCACAGCACTGGATAAGATCTTGGGCATCACTTAAAATGACCTCTTCATGCTTTCAAAGCATGAGCCTTATTTTACATAAACTATGTTTTAAAGCTTTACATCAAAAGCTAAGTAAGATCGTTCTTCATGCACAAAGTGTTGGTATGTTAATGTCGGTAAACACTATGAATTGTTATCACGATCCTATCTACCAAGAATCCTGATTATAAAAAAACACCATGTCTTCAAAGGATGGAGCGTCCAAATCAATCCAATACTATTTAGAAGGTATAATTCAAGCCAGCGCCGACTCTAAAGCCATTAATCTTAATAAAATGTTCAGCATTCCATGCGCCCTTCCCTAAAGCCCTCGTTGCATTTAATTTTGCCTGCAAAGAAAGATTATCCGCCAATTGCCAATGAAAACCACTGCCAATTTCTGCAGTGAGCGATTTTTTTACCGCTTGACCCAAGTCATCTTTATGCTCCAAAACGGTAACAAAATCTGCCGACACAAAAGGCTCTAACCCTTGATCATATTGAGCAAGCGCAAACTTCAGACCGTTTCGCAGGCTGATTGGTCTTTTTTGATTTTGATCGCCTTTTATATAATGCTGCACAGATAACTGGTTAGATTGGGTTACCAATAATGAACCAACCGATAGCTGCACCAACTTTAAGGTATAGCCAGCAGCAATAGTAGTGCCGATACTATCTACTGTATGTTTGAACTCTTGATCCTTATCATTGACTGCATCGTCCGTCCCTTTAAATGAAGTACTAAATTGGTTATATTGCAGGGCAGCTCCGATGCGTAAACCTGTTGGATCGTCAATTTTGCTTTGATAGGCGATCACAGCGCCTCCCACAAATAGTTTTGAGTCTGTTTTATAGTAGATTTTTTCGGCATCGTTACTTTGTGTTGCTTCTTTTGCTTGTAGTGAGCTTACTTCCTGCGCCACCGACCCAAAACCGCCAAACCCACCAAAAACTAGTCGGTCATATCCACGCAAACTCAGAGCAACAAAATTATGACTGATTAAAAAACCTTTTGCCGTCACATCCAACCGGGCTTCATGGTTGTTTGTAAGTTCTAAAGAATTATTAAAAGAACGCCAGTGCTGGACATACTCACCTTGGACAAAAGTATCTCCCTCTAAAACCTGCAACAGTGACAAATTCAATGCATCGCCCACTATGCTGCTTATAGCTTGATATTGCTCTTTGAAGACAGGGCTTTCATCTATTTTTGCTTTAAAAGCCACCTCATCATCGGCTAGAGCGCTCCATGATATCGCCATAGCGATACAACCCAATTTTCTTAAATGAACAGTTGGCTTAGAAAAAACTTGATATAACCTCATGACTGTTACCCTACCTTCTTGGCAATGTTTTGATAAGACAGAACCTCCACCGCTTACTACTTACAATCCGTACGTTCACGAAACAACCTAGCGTTAAGATATAATACAACTTTAAACCATAAACACATCAAGTTTTATATATGCTGTCTTCTCTTAATGGAACAGGGTTGGCTGGACTTTTTTGAGCACTATTTGGAAACACGGTGCCCAGCACGATTAGCTGACTGCCCAAGACAAATAATTATTAAACATGCACTTAATCAGCTTGCTTGCGCAAAAAAGCCGGAATATCGTAGGAAGCGTCAAACTGTTCGGGCACTGAATCAGTGCTAGATGGTGTCGTAGAAGAAAGACTACGGCGCCCCTGACGCATTACAGCAGGCATATCTAAGTTACCATAATCCATCGTTGCAAGCGGTTGATCGTCCGTTCCCGTCTTAATTACCCGTATATATTCAGGGCATTCATTGCGGGTGACTTTTTTGCCAAGCCCTGTTGCGATAATCGTCACACGAATGGCTTCATCAGCCATCTCCACAATTTCCGCTGTACCGAATTTAATTTGCGCTTCATCATCCACATATTGGGCAATCATGCTCATGATTTCACGGTATTCGCGCATTTTTAATTGATTGGGAGCTGTTGAAATATTAACTAATACCCCCTTTGCTCCATTGAGCGTAACATTGTCAAGCAATGGATTATGAATCGCTTCTTCTACTGCCAAGCGAGCTCGATCAACTCCGGAAGATTCAGCAGAACCCATCATCGCCATTCCCATTTGGCTCATCACCGCCTTAATATCAGCAAAGTCTACATTAATCAACCCTGGGCAAGTAATCACTTCAGCAATCCCGGCTACAGCACGACGTAATACTTCATCTGCAATAAGGAATGCTTCTTTTTGCGTTAATTCTTCCGCAAGTGTTTCCATTAGTTTTTCGTTGGGAATAATAATCAACGAATCGACCCATTTTTTTAGCTCATCGAGCCCAGCATCTGCTACTTTGCAGCGTTTACCTTCGTATAAAAAGGGGCGCGTAACCACCGCAACCGTCAATATACCTAAGCTTTTGGCAATCTCCGCCACAATAGGCGCTGCACCAGTACCCGTACCGCCCCCCATACCAGCTGTCACAAAAACCATGTCAGCACCACGGAGTGCTTCAACAATCATTTCTCGGCTCTCTAAAGCCGCATTGCGACCAATTTCTGGATCCGAGCCCGCCCCTAAACCATTCGTCAGCCCTGCCCCCAGCTGTAATTGCCATTTGGCTTTATTTTTTTGGAGCGCCTGTAGATCCGTATTAGCCGAGATAAATTCAACACCCTTCAGGGAAGAAGCCACCATATTGTCCACAGCGTTACAACCGCCTCCGCCAACCCCAATAACTCTAATCACTGCCCCCAAAGTACCCTTTGGTGTGACATCAAGTTTTGCGCTCATTTTAAGTTAAGCCCCTTTATAAATGTGCCCTAAATTAAACAACTCTAATGTTAACCCCTAGAAATTGTTTGCAAACCAATTCTTCATGCGAGTCAATATGCCTAACCTGTCATTTTTTTGCTCATGATGAACCGCTAATTGTCCTTGGCTATACATCAAAAGTCCAATGCTGGTTGAAAAACGAGGGTTGCGCACCATGTCTGACACTCCACCAACACATTTAGGGATACCAATCCGTACAGGCAGATGAAAAATTTCCTCAGCCAAAATAGCCATACTAGGCATAGATGCTGCTCCACCAGTTAATACGACACCCGATACGAGGTTATTTTCAAAACCTGCACGACGTAATTCGCTTCGTACCAATTGAAAAAGCTCTTCTACGCGCGGCTCAATAACTTCAGCAAGCGCAATATGAGCCATTTGTCGAGGTTTGCGATCACCAACGCCAGGAATTTCTACTACTTTATCAGCTTCGGCATCAGCCGCCCTCGCCACCCCATGCAAAATTTTGATTTCTTCGGCTTCTTTGGTTGTGGTGCGTAAAGCCACCGCAATATCATTCGTAATTTGATCTCCCGCAATCGGAATCACTGCAGTATGACGAATGGCTCCGCCTAAATAAACAGCTATATCCGTGGTACCACCACCCATGTCAACTAAGCAAACGCCCATTTCTTTTTCATCATCAGATAAGACTGCAATAGCAGAAGCCATGGGCTGCAAGATTAGTTCTGCTACCTCCAGCCCGCACCGACGAACACATTTGGTTACATTCTGCACAGCCGATACGGCTCCCGTAACAATATGAACCTTTGCTTCAAGCCGTACACCACTCATGCCAATCGGTTCTTTTACCCCCTCTTGGCCATCAATACTATATTCTTGCGTCACAATATGGAGTACTTCATGATCGGGCGGAATAGACACCGCACGAGCCGTTTCGATCACTCGATCAATATCCTGTTGCGTAACTTCTCGGGCTTTAATAGCCACCATCCCCTGCGAATTCATGCTGCGGATATGGCCACCTGCAATTCCGGTAAATACCCAATGGATTTTGCAATCAGCCATGCGCTGTGCATCATCAATAGCACGCTTAATGGATTGTACAGTTGATTCAATATTAACAACCATGCCACGCTTTAACCCATGCGATGGCACTTGACCAAAGCCTACCACTTCAAGGCTGTCATGGTCTGATACATCGGCAACTACCGCGACTACCTTGGATGTCCCAATATCCAATCCAACAAGCCGATTCTTCACTTCTTTTGGTTTATTCATCGATCTTCAGGCTCCAAGTTTGCGTTCATCCTTGCCCATTGATTGCAAAACCATCTGCATAACGCAAATCAACATACCGCACCATGGGATTTTTCTGCATAATATTCGGCCAGTATTTTGCAAAGCACTCAATCCGTTTTGCAAAGTCGCGCTGGTTGCACCGTCCCAATTCGAGTACCACATTATTCGATAACACAACTTTCCAAGCACCACGCTGTGTATAGGTTAGCCGACTGACAGTCAAAGCAAGAGGCTGTATCCATCGCTTTAGAATTGGTAACACAGCTGCCATCTTTTTTTCGCTACCTTTTTGACCCATAAAAACAGGTAGCGATTCATTCGTTGCAGCATCAAACCATACCCCCCCTACATCAATCAATCCATGGCTATCCCAACGGGCAACGGCATCGTATTCTTCCACGTGAACATCTAAGCGATCTGGCCAGCGACGGTACACATGCACCCGCTTTACCCAAGGCAGCTTTTCAAAAGACTGGCGTATCATATCCATGTTGAGCGTAAAAAATGTCCCCTTCAATTCACGGCACATAACATAATGTAATTGTTCCTGCGTCACATGCTCAAGTTTTCCTTGTACCACCATCGTTCGCACAGGAAAAAATGATGAATCCAGTAACGCTCTTACTCCTGCAAAACCTAAGCATAATACTGCACACAACAACAACGCATTGGCCGATTTAAAAAGCAGCGTGTAATTATCCCACATATGCCTATTTTAATCTCCACCCCCCACAACATTTTGTGGTTAAATCCTACCGCATTTTGCAAAAAAATACCATGCTCTTTATCTAAAATTTGTCATCAATGTGTATTGAATCTACTTCTTGCCTTACTTTCCTCTTCTTGGCATAATGATTAGAGCGTTTTGGTATGGTCTGTATTTTGCGCTCCACACCAAGAGGAATAAGAAAATAATTTCAAAAGAACAAACTAACAAACCAAAGACAACAAAACCCCGAAAAAATATAAACAGTGATCATGACTATTTTTAATCCTCGGCATCGTTCATTGCTCAGTCAGATGAATGTTGTGCCTTACATTGATGTTATGCTCGTCTTGTTGGTTATTTTTATGGTCACAACACCCCTATTTTCACCTAGCGCTATACATGTTCCGCGTGTCGATCAAACTGGCGCCACGCAACAAACAATCAAGCCAATTGAAATTGCTATCACAGCCAATGGCCAAGTCCAGCTCATTAGTCATAGCGGAAAAAAGCGATGGCTGGCTATTGCAGATCCAAACACATTTGAAACAATTAAAATGTGGGCTAGTCACTTGCATAATCCCATGCAGCCTATTGCAATCAGTGCTGATAAAAATCAGCGTTACAATGATGTTTTACAAATCGTTGCCGCTCTTCATGCTGGTGGCGCTAAAAAAGTAGCGCTGACGGTTGATAAAAAAACATCCCCTCATTCATAACATGTCAACAATCTATCAATATAGCGTATCCCCACGCTGGCCACTGATCGCTTCAATCTTGCTTCATATGTGTCTCATTGGCCTGCTATTGCTGTATCACGATCGCACCACGATTTCTGCTGAAACAGCACCTCAGAGTGTTGAATTATGGTTACCTGCTGAAATAATGGAAAATATCCACCAAAAAAATCCAAATATCCAGCCAACACAGCGTGCTCAACAATCTACCCCACCTCTCAAAGGAGATATATCTTTACCATCTTCTGCTATGGCGCAACACAATATTGTACGCACTACTCCACCAACCGCTCCTAAGCAATCCATCTCCTTGCCCAGTGCCCACCGTACCGTTGAGGCAGCACTGTCAACGCTCCGATCGCAATCTTTAAGTCATCCGTCGCAATCAACAACTATGCCCTCAGCATCGGATATGCGTGCTTATAAAATACAAGTCATCCGTCGCATACGCCCCTATATCCGTATCCCACAAAGCTTAGTTGGCAATCCTACAGCACAAGTACAGGTACGTCTTACGCGTAGTATGGAGATTATTTTTGTGAAACTGATTCAAAGTAGCGGCAATGGAGAATACGACCAATCCATCCTGCAAGCTATTCAAAAAGTTGGTCAATTGCCCCGGCTTCCTGTTCACGCTGACCCATATGCTTGGCGTTCAATCACCTTGACCTTTCGCCCACATGAATAGCAAACTGCCTTCCATACGACACAATGTCAAGCTATGCTAAAATAGTTCTCAATATTTGCCCTTTAAGGATGAATTCTAGGAACTATTACATGACGATGCAACGATTATTAGGCAGATTATGGATCATTGGGTGTTGTATCAGCACATTAGTTTGGGCAGAAGAAGTTACTATCGATATTATTGGTGGCAATAAGGATCAGCGCTACCCAATTGCATTTGAAGGCTTTGAAGGCGAGAGTGATGGCTGCCTTATTCCACTCACACCAATAATTAAAAATAATTTACTCATTACAGGGTTTTTTCATTTTGCACCCACACATCTTGCTAAAGCAACCTTAGCAGGTCGTATCGAAAAAACGCTACTTGGTCAATGTAAAATCAGCTTTACTTTGCGCAATGCACAACACCAAGTATTACTAACGGAACAAATAACTATTGGGCGCAAATCAGCTCACAAAACCGCCCACCATATTGCCGATAAAGTGTATTACACGCTTTCTGGGTTTGCTGGGATTTTTGATAGTCGTATTGCTTATATTAAGCGATTTGGTAAAACTTATGTACTGGAAATTGCCAATGTTGACGGTAGCCAACCACAAGTAATTTTGCGCTCCCAAGCTCCTATTATTTCACCAGCTTGGAGTCCTGATGGGAAAAAATTGGCCTATGTTTCTTTCGAGCAACAAAAACCAGTGGTTTATGTCCAGCCACTCCCAAATGGTAAACGGCAAGCTATTGCTAACTTTCAAGGGAGTAATTCTGCGCCAGCATGGAGTCCTGATGGGAAACAATTGGCGGTAACCTTGACCTTCAGTGGTCACTCACAAATTTACCTGATCAATGCAGACGGCAGCAATCGACGCCAATTAACTCAAAGCACATCAATTGATACCGAAGCATCGTGGAGTCCGGATGGTCAATCCCTTATTTTTGTTTCGGACCGCTCAGGTCGACCTCAAATTTATCAAATTGCCATTCAAGGTGGTATACCGAAACGCTTAACTTTTGATGGTAATTATAATGTTTCGCCCAAAATATCGCCTGATAATAAGAGTTTCGCTTACATCAGCCGCAAAAATGGTCGTTTTTTAGTCATGATTCAAGATTTTGACAGTCGCTTTCCACGCCTATTGTCGGAAAGTTATTTTAATGAACGACCCAGTTTTTCCCCCAATGGACAATTGGTGCTTTACGCTAGTGAAGACCAAGGTAAAAGTGTGTTGCATGCAGCAACAATTGATGGGGGGGCACGAACGAGAATAGGTATGATCAATCATAGCATCCAAGACCCCGCATGGGGACCAATTGGCTAAATTAAGTCAATATATTCTTGAACATATCATACCTTAGTAGGTTTTTTGCTACACTGTCAGTAGATCGTTAAGAATGACTTTTGGGGGATTCATATGAATAGAAAATTGTTATGGATTATGCTGAGTATTACATGCTGTTTAAGTGCCTGTAGTACCTTGAAAGAACAAGCCAAAAATGAAAAAATCAGTCAAATACCACAGCAAGTAGCCAGTGAATCGTTTGTCACCAGTGAAGTGAACGATGTTACTCCAGCAAATGATCCACTCGCTCAGCGCAGTGTCTATTTTGAATTTGATTCCTCTGTTATTCGTGCTGCTGATCAGCTCATCATTGATCACCATGCGACTTATTTAAAAAAACAATCCCAAGTACATCTCAAGCTCGAAGGTAATACGGATTCACGAGGCAGTCGTGAGTATAACTTGGCTCTTGGTCAACGTCGTGCTGAGAGCGTCAGGCAAGCGCTAATTTTATTGGGCGTTAATCCTGAGCAGCTAGAAGCCATTAGTTTTGGTATGGAAAAACTACGGAAATTGGGAACAACAGAAGCGGATCATGCTGAAAATCGCCGAGTGGATATGGACTACTAGGCAACGAATCATGTTCTGGGCTTTAATAAGCGTTATGGTGTTGACGCAGTAGGGTCAAGAGGGTGGCTATATCCTCCGGTAAGGGTACTTGCCAAGAGAGTGTTTTTTGGCAATACGGGTGGCGCAGTGACAATTGGCAAGCGTGAAGCGCTTGGCGCCGCAAGAATACGCTGGCCTGCTTAATCGGTTCGGTTGTTGGTGAGCGCACCCCATAAACTGGATCCCCAACAATCGGATGCCCAATACTTCGAAGATGTACTCGGATTTGGTGTGTTCGGCCAGTTTCAAGTTGGCAAGCGACATAGCTGTGTGCCGCATAGTGCTCCAAGGCATGCACATGGGTTATTGATGGCTTTCCACCAAATGTAAGCGTTGCCATGCGTAATCGGTTACGCGGATCACGGCCAATGGGCTTATCAATGACTTGGTGGCATATCCAGTTGCCTTGTACGACTGCATGATAAATACGCGTAACCTGGCGAGCTTGCATTTGGCGCACCAAATCCACCTGTGCTTGGATGGTTCTTGCAACCACCATCAAACCGCTGGTTCCCTTATCCAAGCGATGTACAATACCAGCACGGGGAACCGTATTTAATTCGGGATAGCGGAACAATAGACCGTTAAGTAGCGTACCGGACCAATTGCCTGCTGCAGGATAAACGACCAGGTTTGCTGGCTTATTCACCACAATTAATGCCGCATCCTCGTACACTATATCAAGCGCCATCTGTTCGGACTGCCACGGCTTCTCCCGCATATCCAAAATCGGGCATAAGACAACTGCTTCACCCCCTAAAACCTTTGTTTTGGGTTTTGCGTTTTGCCCATTTATCCATACTTGGCGACGCACAATCCAATCGCTTAGGCAACTGCGTGAATACTGTGGCAAAAGTTGTGACAAAACGATATCTAAACGTTGTTTTCGGTAATCAGCTGGAATCTTCAACGTGATTTGATTGGTTAGCTCAGGCATGGTTATAATGGGCAGGTTTTACGAGGATGCTTTATGAAAAAAATTACGCTGCTTGTGTTATCCATACTACCCATTGTATATGTATCTTCTACCCATGCGTCAAATGAACGGGAGAATAAAAAACAGGTTGCGCCCATTATTTCCGCACAAACGATGTATCAAATCGCACGCACCGAATTTGATCGCCAACATTTTCATCAGTCCATCAAATTATATCAGGCACTCGAAACACAATATCCTTATAGCGATTATGCTAAGCAAGCCAAAATGGACAAAGCTTATGCATATTTTCGAGATAACAAACCTAAAGAAGCCCTATCTACTATTGAGCAATTTATCAAGCTTTACCCTAAACATATTGATATTGATTATATGTACTATCTGGAAGCACTGGTCTACTGCGAAAACCATCAACCCTTTTTGGAGCGATGGAATAAACCAAAAAAAGTGTATCAAGACTCACAAAGCAATATGCAGGCTCTGGTGCATTTTGAACGTTTTATCGCTCAATTTCCAGAAAGCCAATATGTTGCCGATGCTCAACAAAGAATCCTACATATCCGACAAGAGTTAAGTGAGCATCATCTCCTTATCGCCCGTTACAACATGCGACGGGGCGCTCATATCGCCGCCATTAACCGTGCACAAGACGTGATTAAGCAGTATCCTGACACACCAAGTGTTGAAGAAGCATTAGCTATCCTTGTTAAAAGCTACGCTAAACTTGGTCATGTTGAGTTAAGTAAAGCAGCAAGAGTACAATTGCGAACCACTTACCCAAATAGCCGATGGTTAAAGTAGTCAACAGTTCTAAGAAGATCGCTTGTTACTGGCTTTAGGTACGATTACCTTATGTTCATTAGTCGCTTGGGAAGACGTATTGATCATCAAGCGGTTCATACTTGTCACAAATGCACTCGGATCCGACAATGTACCACCGCTGGTTAGCAGGGCTTGGCAATACAATACAACACTTAAATCCGCTGCATCTGGTTGTGCGACGTTTGCAATGAGTCGCTGGACAAGGGGGTGTTGGACATTGATTTCGAGAATCGGTTTTGTTGCTTTGGGCGTTATTTGGCCTACCTCTTTTAGTAAACGCGCCAAATGTTGGCTCATCTCATTTTCCTCAACTACCAGGCAAGCTGGACTATCAACCAAGCGCTTGGTCGTACGTACTTTGGATACCTTCTCGCCTAATACCGCCTCCATTTTGGTAATCGCAACTTGAATATTGTCCACATCTGCCTTTTCAGTAACCGTTGGCTGATTAACGGTAGCAGTCTTTAAATCTAATTCGCCTTTAGCAACTGACTGTAAGGGTTTACCTGCAACATTTGGCAAACTGGCCAGTAACCACTCGTCAACGCGATCAACCAACAATAGAACTTCAATCCCTTGCTGACGAAAAATTTCAAGGTGCGGACTATGATTAGCCACATGTAGGTTCTCAGCCGTCATCACATAGATCTTGTCTTGTTCAGGCTTCATGCGGGAGATATAATCAGCAAAACTTACCGTTGCTATCTCTTTGGTTTCGTAAGTAGAATGAAAGCGCAATAACTGTGTCAACCGATCACGATTTGCTAAGTCTTCTACTACCCCCTCTTTGAGTACCTGACCAAATGCCTGCCAACACTGCTGATATACATCAGGTTGGTCTTTAGCTAGACCGTCCAATAGATCCAACACTTTTTTCGTGCAACCATTTTTGATCGCTTCAATATTTGGCGAAGCTTGCAATATCTCCCGCGAGACATTAAGCGGCAAGTCATCGCTATCAATCACGCCTTGGATAAAGCGTAGGTAGTTCGGTAACAATTGTGTAGCCGCTTCCATAATAAAAATACGACGCACATAAAGCCTCAGTCGCCTTTGTGGATTAGGATGATATAAATCAGCTGGCGCTTGAGCAGGAATATATAACAGCATGGTATAGCGCTGCTTACCTTCTAAATGCGCATGCGTCCAAGCAAGCGGGGTAGTTGCATCGTGCGATATATGTTGGAAGAAAGTATGGTATTGCTCATCTGTAATCGTGTTTTTGGGTCGCATCCAAAGGGCTGAAGCTTGATTAATTACCTCTTTTTCGTCTACTTTAACCACTTGATCCGACCCATCAGTGGCAGTTATTTTGTCCATTTCTATCGGAATGGCAATATGATCTGAATAGGTTTGGATAATACGTCGAAGTGTCCATGCTGACAAAAAAGCTGTTTCTGCTGGCTTGAGATGCAAGGTAATTTGAGTTCCACGCATAACGCAGTCAATGTCACTGACTTCATATTCACCCTCTCCGGATGATGTCCATAAGACTCCTTGGTGCGTTGACAACCCTGCCCGCCTTGTTTTTAAGGTAACTTTATCGGCTACCATAAAGACTGAATAAAAACCCACGCCAAACTGACCGATCAACTGCATATTGGCTTTATCACCTTGTTTGAGTGATGATAAAAAAGCTTGCGTGCCTGATTTGGCAATAGTGCCAAGGTTTTCAATCACTTCAGCCTTACTCATACCGATCCCATTATCCGTCACAGTAATGGTATGTTGTGCCTGATCAATTGCAACACTAATCTTAAAATGAGGATCTGCCTCTAATAAAGCAGGTTCAGCTAACGCTGCAAAGCGTAATTTGTCGGCTGCATCTGAGGCATTCGATATTAATTCCCTTAAAAAAATTTCCTTATTGGAATATAGGGAATGGATCATCAAATGTAAAAGCTGTTTAACTTCCGTTTGAAAAGCAAAGGTTTCTGTGGGCATCGTAAAAAGTCTTTATCGTCAGTAAAATGTCTTGTGAAGGTGTAAATGGGGAGTAACCGATAGATTTTCAAGGCATCTAATCAAGGAATGTTGGCATCACACATCAACATAGCATCCGCTTTTTTAATAGTACCCATACCATGTTGGCTATATTCCCTTTAAAATAGTCTATGAAAAGATAGGCAGATCAGTCAACACAATTTGCCAAAACACCAAAATGGAATGAAAAAAAATTCACAAAAAAGCTTGACAAACGCACCCATACCGCTACCACCTAGGCAGGTTATGCACAATCTACCGATGGAGCGCGATATAACCCTTGCTTAGCGCAGTGATTGATGCTGAAAAATTGCTAACTTATTGAATTACAAAGAAAATATTTGCTGTTTATTTTTTATGCATTCTAGTAGCATGACCGTATGGACAAGGATTTTTGCCTAGTCAGCAGGCAGTTATCCACAGCATTTTCAACAGCTTTTGTGCACAGTATAGATAAAGCCTTTATAAACCGCAACTTAGCATTTGCTCAATGATTATGCATACTGCATCGGCACCACACCATTTGGTATCCGTGGCAATTAACGTCCCGCTTTTTAAAACATTCCGTTACCAATTTTCCCATCCCTTGGCGATCGGTACCCGAGTACTTGTTCCTTTTCGCCAAAAGCAGTTGGTTGGTTTTATATGGGATAAAACTTCGGAAGATGATGTAGAGCCACAACGCATCAAAACAATCAACAAAGTACTAGCAGACATACCACCTTTACCTCAAGATCTTTGTGCATTGGTGCGTTTTTGTGCAGCGTATTACCACTACCCAATTGGCCAAGTATTATTTGCAGCCATTCCGACCTTACTTCGTCGTGCCAAACCCGTCACATTACCGGATCTGCAGCATTGGGCACTCACACAACTAGGTCGTCAGCAAGCACCTCCAGCGATTCATAAAAAAGCGCAGCACCGGCTATGGCAAGCCCTCCACACCCAAATATCCATGACGCTCCAAGAAGCAGCCGTTTTAAACCCACAAGCTAAAACACTGTTTATAAAGTGGAATGCAGCTGGTTGGCTCACCCAAACATGCAATCAAGCACCATGGGCAAAGGTAAAAGGACTTGACCTTAATACTGCGCAGAACAACGCAGTTAAAGCCATATCACTTACACAATATGGTTGCTATTTACTGCATGGCGTCACAGGAAGTGGTAAAACCGAAGTCTATCTCCACTTGATAGACAAGGTTCTTAAGCAAGGCCATCAAGTATTGATTTTGGTACCCGAAATTAGTCTTACACCGCAATTATTAGCGCAGTTTGCCAAGCGATTCCCTCATACTACAACTGTCGCTTTGCATAGCCAGTTAACTGACGCACAGCGTTTTAAAGCATGGTACCAAGCAAGTAGCAATCAAGCTCATATCATTATCGGCGCAAGACTGAGTGTATTTACAGCTTTGCCTAAGCTTGGCCTCATCGTTATTGATGAAGAACATGATCCTTCCTTTAAACAACAAGATGAAGTGCGCTATCATGCAAGAGACTTGGCCATTTGGCGTGCTCGCCAAGCTCATATTCCAATTGTACTTTGCAGTGCTACACCCAGCTTAGAAAGTGTATTGAACAGCCAACTTGGTCGATGCCATCTACTCACTCTACCGCAACGTGCACATAAAAAAGCATGCTTGCCAGCTATCCACCTGATTAATATTCAGTCAGTACCACTACAAAACGGCCTAAGCGAAACAGTCATCCACGCACTTAAACAAACTTGGCAAGAAAATCAGCAAAGTTTGATATTTATCAACCGACGCGGACTGGCACCAGTTATACGTTGTGTCTCATGCGGTTGGATACCACAATGCAAACATTGTTCCACCAAACTTGTGCTACATCAGCATCAACGATTACTGTGTCACCGATGTGGTTATCAGCAAGTCACTCACATAGTCTGCCCAGATTGTGGTGAGCTTGATTTACGAGCATTAGGCCAAGGCACACAAAGTATTGAAGACACTGTAACCTGTCTATTGCCTCAAGCAACCGTATTGCGCGTTGATCGCGATACCATGCAGCATCAAAAAAGATGGCATCAATTTTATGAAGCCATGCAAAAGCGCAAAATTGATATACTGGTTGGAACGCAAATGCTCACCAAAGGTCATGATTTTCCGCATATTGCTACAGTAATTGTGTTAAACGCAGATCATGGTCTGTACGCAGCAGATTTTCGTTCAGCCGAACGTTTATTTGCACAATTAATTCAAGTATCTGGTCGTGCTGGCAGAGCAGCAATACCAGGGCAAGTTTTTATTCAAACTGCGTGGCCTGAACATCCCTTGTACAAAGCCCTCATTAATCATGATGTGGCAGGATTTGCAGCCAACGAACTAACAGAACGCATGAAGGCTAATTTTCCTCCCTTTACTTTTCAAGCATTGTTACGTGCTGATGCGAAATCGTTATCGCAGGCCACTGATTTTTTGTCTCGAGTCAAAATATGCTTGCATACTGACCAAAATATTGCTTTATACGGACCCATGCAGGCCATGACGGCAAAACTAAAAGGAAGAGTCCGTATGCAGCTCGTGTTAGAAGCTAAGCAACGCAGAGCGCTGCACCAAAGCTTACGTATCGGGCTACCGCAAATCATGCAACTTCACAAACACTACGCAAACATCAGATGGTCAATTGATGTGGATCCACAAGAATTTTAGCAATCAGCAGCTGATCAATCATTACACCTTCTTCTATCAAGAAATAATGGGTGTGATATGGCTAGGCCTTGGCTATTTTATAGCCTCGGCGATAGGATATCGTATTTTATCAATTACACCTACATTGAACGATAGTAACCTATGGTCAACGCTACTGATCGAAGCAGTACTCGGCATATGCATACTTTCTTCCCTATTTAAGCAGCAGTACTCATGCTTAATCGGAAAGAATATGTGCACACTATATGACATCGGTTGGGTAATAGGACAATTGATCCTTTTATTCTTGGGCATCCATGTCATCAATAACGGCTATCTTGCACTCAATTTGCACCATGCAACCAATATTGTCTACACACACCAAGCAAGCATACTAACCATCCTCATCTTTTCTTTTTGTAATGCTTGTTATGAGGAAAGCATTTTATTGGGATATCTTTTGCATCGCTTGTGTACCAAAAACATCGGCATCGCTATATTGGTGAGTCTACTAATTCGCCTGTCATACCATATTCATTATGATTTTTTAGGCCTTATACATATTGCCTTATTTGGCTTAGTAGTCAGTTTTAACTATCTATGTCTTGGACGTATCGCGCCAGCTGTACTAACGCATGCACTCTACGATGTGATTGCGTTGAGCAACCTTTAACATATCAGAATCGGCTCCAAAACCCCCGCTATCAAAATGGGGGTTTTGTGTAATCAATTTGCGCGATTATAAAGACTGGGCATGCTTAGCCAAGTAGGTCGCTACCCCTTTTGCATTAGGTTGCATACCATCATGACCCTTTTTCCAGCCAGCAGGACAAACTTCGCCATGCTTTTCGCTAAATTGCAGCGCATCAATCATGCGCAACATTTCATCAACATTGCGTCCAAGCGGTAGGTTGTTGACGACTTGATGTTGTACTACGCCAACTTTATCAATCAAGAAAGAACCGCGCAATGCCACGCCATTAGAAGATTCCACATCATATGCTTGAATGATTTCGCGTTTAATATCTGACACCATGATATAACCGAGTGGACCAACGCCTCCTTTTTCAATAGGTGTATTGCGCCATGCAGCATGCGTAAAGTGACTATCTAGCGATACGCTAATGACCACGGTATTGCGTTCCTGAAATGCTTGGAGTCGGTTGTGAAACGCAATTAACTCAGAAGGACAAACAAAAGTAAAATCAAGCGGATAAAAAAACACGACAGCGTATTGATTCACTGTCGCTTTTTGAAAATTAAAATTTTCTACAATATTTCCATCACCTTCAACAGCTGCAAACATTTTGCTTGCATCATGAAAAAATGGGGCAACTTTGCCAACCAGTACTGACATTACGCTCTCCTTTATAAAAAAACAATCGCCAAACTGTAATCATTTGGCATGCATGAGTACATAGTAAATCAAAAATATGCCTGTTAAACCATCCTAAGCAGGTTTATTTTTTATGCTGGGCAATAAAGAAAGCCCTAATTCACGAAGCTGTGCCATGCTCACGGTATTGGGTGCTTCCGTTAGCAGGCATTGTGCCCGCTGTGTTTTGGGAAAAGCAATCACATCACGAATTGAATCTACGCGTGCCATCAAAGCAACTAGGCGATCTAAGCCTAATGCAATACCGCCATGTGGCGGGGCACCCAGCATCAAATTATCCAGCAAAAAACCAAACTTATCTTGCTGTACATCGGGCGTAATGCCGAGTACAGAGAACACCTTTTGCTGTAGTGCCATGCGATGAATTCTGATTGATCCACCGCCCAACTCCCAGCCGTTTAATACCATATCATAAGCTCTTGCTAAACACCGTTCAGGATGCGTTACCATCAACTCCTCATGTTCTGGTATAGGACTCGTAAAAGGGTGGTGGCAAGCAACCCAGCGGCGATTTTCTTCGTCATACTCAAACATGGGAAAATGCGTTACCCATAGTGGGCACCATTGATCGCTAAAATAACCTTCCTTGAGTCCTTGTTCACGGCCAATTTTAAGGCGCAATGCCCCCATTGACTCGTTAACAATATGACTTGATCCAGCCCCGAATAAGATCAGGTCGCCGTTTTGAGCTTGCGTGCGTGTAACAATGGTCGCTAATGTTTCATCTGATAAAAATTTGATAATCGGTGACTGCAAACCACTTTGTTCATCATGCGTTGGTCTGGTTTTGTCGTTAATTTTGATATAAGCTAGTCCCTTTGCGCCATAAGTTGCCACAAAAGCTGTGTAGTCATCCAGCATCTTGCGACTCATTGTACCCCCATGAGGAATACATAATCCCACAACGCGACCTTTTTTGCTACGAGCAGCTTCGCGAAACACAGCAAACTTATCGTCTTTTACGACATCCGTTAATTCTGTTAATTCCAATGCAACACGTAAATCAGGCTTATCCGATCCAAAGCGCTGCATCGCTTCCTGATAAGTCATCTTGGGAAAATCCCCTAAGGTTACCTGTAACACGCGCTGAAAAACATCACGTACCAGCTGCTCGCCGATGTGCATAATAGCCGTTTCATCTAAAAAGGAAGTTTCAACATCAATTTGCGTAAATTCTGGCTGGCGATCCGCTCGCAAATCCTCATCTCGAAAACATTTCACAATTTGGTAATAACGATCAAAACCCGCAATCATAAGTAGCTGTTTGAAAAGTTGCGGTGATTGGGGAAGCGCAAAACTTTTTCCAGGATGGACACGACTCGGTACTAAATAATCTCGTGCTCCTTCAGGTGTTGATCGCGTCAGCATAGGGGTTTCGATATCAATGAAGCCAGCTTGATCAAGATGGCGCCTAATCGCAGCGGTAACCTGATGCCTTAAACGTAAGTTGTGCTGCATAAAAGGTCGGCGCAAATCCATAACGCGGTATTGCAGACGCACTGCTTCGGATAAGCCTTCTTCGTCTATCTGAAAAGGAGGTGGTAAAGCAGTATTTAGCACCGTAATCTGATCGGCCAAAATTTCAATATGACCCGATATCAAATTAAGATTAACTGTCTCTTGGCTACGTTGACAAACTTTGCCCGTTACTAATAATACATATTCGTTGCGTACCATGTCGGCCACTTCAAAAGCATGGCTTGTTTTAGCATTGGCAACAACCTGTACCACCCCTTCTCGATCACGCAGATCAATAAAAATCAATTGGCCGTGGTCACGCTTTTTGCCAACCCATCCTGCTACAGTAATCCTTTGACCCAAATACCGCTCATCAATCAGACCACAATAATCAGTGCTCACAGCATCCCCCGCACGTTCGGCCTGTTGTTGGGCATATCGGTCTTTCTGGTTGGATAGATACTAGCGAAGCTGGTGTGCTCACACACTTTTGATAGGTAGCACTCCTACACCTTGGGCAACAGGTCACACCTTGGCCTAATTTACACCAATGCTCTTGTTTATGACCACACACATCACAACGATACTCATAGATCGGCATAGCCTACCCCAAAGCAATCTTAATAATAAATCACCCCTATTGCTCTTAATTTATGAATAAGAACAATAAAAAATCAGTATAGCGCAAAATGGAATACTACAATACATTCCGTAGCATTGATAGAAGACGCCACGCGTTGTTGTTATTATTAAGTTATCCGATGGCCGATATAAATCTAGTTTAGAATAGTCAAGTAATCATCATTAAGAGTTAACTACTTGCTATGCGTGTCATTTGAATACCTATTGGCAAAATCATTCCCATGTATGCATTACACACTGTTATCGAAAAATGGTTTGAAGAGCGTCATCATATTACGCCTGATACTGCATCTGATGAGCTGAAAGATGCAATAGTAAGTATCATCATGGGACTGGACCAAGGTACTTTGCGCGTTGCAGAAAAAATAAATGGTCTGTGGTATACCCATGAATGGCTCAAAAAAGCCGTGTTGCTTTCCTTTTTAATTCGCGACAATACCTTTTTTGATGCCCCCATACATCGCTATTACGATAAGGTTTTGCCCAAATTCATCACTTGGGAAGCAAAAGATTTTTCGCGTGCTGGAGTTCGCGTCGTGCCCGGTGCACTGGCCAGACAGGGTGCTTACATTGCTAACAATACTGTCTTAATGCCCTCTTACACCAATATTGGCGCTTATATTGATGAGGGCACGATGGTAGATAGCTGGGTAACAGTTGGCTCTTGTGCACAAATTGGCAAGTGTGTACACCTGTCTAGCAATGTTGTAATTGGAGGCGTTTTAGAACCGCTACAAGCAACACCAACAATCATTGAGGATCATTGTTTTATCGGCGCAGGTTCAGCAATCGTAGAAGGGGTAATTGTTGAGGAAGGATCTGTCGTTGCCATGGGTGTAACCATCAGTCAATCTACCCGCATTTACCACCGTCAAACTAAACAAATCAGCTATGGACGAATTCCTACAGGCTCAGTAGTAGTTGCCGGAAGTCTACCTAGCGAAGACAATTCCTGCAGTTTATATTGTGCTGTTATTGTCAAACAGGTAGATGCTAAAACACGCGCCAAAACTAGAATCAACCAACTGCTACGAGAAATATAGAAGTATAAAAGTGATGATGTAACCTAAACTGTATATGACATATCTTTGCCCTCCCTTAGAACAAACACCATGCTGCATGGCACTTAGCCATGTTGGTTTTAGCTATGGCGAACAGTTGGTGTTGCGGGATATTAGCCTCACAATCCCGCAAGGCAAGATTGTTGCCATTATGGGCAGTAGTGGCAGTGGTAAAACAACTCTACTGCGACTGATGGCCGGACTGCTGCGAACAGAATTAGGTGAGATCCGATTTCAAGATCAGCCCATGCATACATTAGAAGAAAAAGCATTGAATCGCTATCGGCGTCATATGGGCATCTTATTTCAATTTGGCGCCCTCATGACCGATTTGAATGTTTTTGAGAATATCGCTTTTCCTCTTCGCGAACACACCCGTTTGCCCGAAGCTATTATCCGTGATATGGTAACCTTAAAATTACATGTAGTAGGCTTGCGTGGAACGCAATCACTCATGCCCTCCGAACTATCAGGAGGTATGGCAAGGCGTGTTGCTTTAGCGCGCGCTATTGCTTTAGACCCTACCTTAATGCTTTACGATGAACCTTTTGCTGGATTAGACCCCATTTCCCTAAGCATCATTGCGCACCTCATTAAACAGTTGCAAATTGCGCTCAATGCAACCGCAATCATCGTCACGCATGATATCGTTGAGTCACTCAAGATCGTTGATTATGTCTACTTTATCGCAAATGGCATTGTAGTGGCGCAGGGCACACCAGCTAGTTTAGTCAAAAGTCGTTCGCCTTGGTTAGTACAGTTTATACAGGGCAAAAAAGATGGTCCAGTCAATTTCGCTTACCCTAACCCGCAAACATTATTTGAAGAGTTGTCTTAACTTGCCATGCTAAATTTTCTCTACCGTCTGGTCAGTCAAATGGGTGCTTTTATCGTGGATACCATTTGGCAGCTTGGTTTTGCGGTTCATTTTTTGGCTCAAATATTGTGGCATTCCAAAAAAACCTTCTTTAGACCTATTTTAATCAGCCAAAATATCTATTTTTCAGGCGTGTTGTCACTTTTAATTACTCTGATATCCAGTTTATTTGTCGGGATGGTACTAGGTCTTCAAAGTTATCATGTTCTATTGCGTTTCGGATCTCCCAATGCTTTAGGGGCAATGGTTGCTGTGGCCTTACTCAGAGAGTTAGGGCCTGTGCTTTCTGCGCTACTTTTTGCAGGCAGAGCAGGTAGCGCTATTACAGCAGGCATTGGATTGATGAAAGCAACAGAACAACTGGACGCGATGCGTGCAATGGCTGTTGACCCTATTGACCATGTAATCGCTCCAAAATTTTGGGGTATTGTTATTGCTGTACCAATACTTGCCTCAATGTTTAATGTGGTTGGCATATTAGGTAGTTATATAGTCGGCGTACTTATGGTAGGATTAGATCATGGTATATTTTGGTCACAGATTGCTATGCAAGTGGATTGGCATGTTGATATCGTTAATGGACTGATCAAAAGCATCACGTTTGGTATCAATATGGCTTGGATTGCTATTTTTAAAGGCTATACCGCCGTACCAACTGCTGAAGGCGTTGCTCAAGCAACAACACAGACTGTTGTGCTATCAGCCCTAAGTGTTTTGGCGCTTGACTTTATATTAACGGCTTTCATGTTTTAGCTAGCAATAAAGAGCTACAGCAAACAAAGCGTACAACAGCTACTCATTGCTGTTATGATGGTTCCAAGGAAACATTGAAATGATGGTTGTTTCAATTATGATTGAATGAAGATGGGTTGAAGTTAATCATGATGAAGCGTGCATTAACAGATTTATGGGTTGGATTGTTTGTTTCAATGGGCATAATCGCTATTAGTTTTTTAGCTTTGCAAAGCGCTAATTTGTCCAATCAGGGTAAAGAAGAAAGCTACACGTTATACGCAGAATTTGACAATGTGGGCAATTTGGCAATTAGGGCGCCCGTTAAATCTTCCGGGGTGTTAATTGGGCGAGTCATTGATATCCAGTTAAATGCCAAAAAATATCTCGCCAGAGTGACGTTTAGCGTGAACAATCGGTACCGTTTTAGCCGTGATGTCAGCGCAGAAATACTTACAGCAGGCTTGTTAGGTGAGCAATATATTAATCTGACACAAGGTGCTGAGCCATTTTATATTGAACCTAATGAACAAGTTACACTAACTTCCTCGGCAGTCGTGCTGGAACAGTTAATTGATAAATTTATCACCGGATGGGATAAAAAATGAAGCCGCAGCATGTTATGCAATGGTTCGTTAAAAAAATTAGCGTGGCGCTTTGTATGATGTCAATCGTAGTATTGGCTCAAGCCAGTACACCGAGCGAATTTGTGCAAAATAACTCACAAAAAGTAATTGATATTATTCAATGGCATAATGGCAAAAATGGCGCGCAAATTAGACAACAAATTGAAGTAGCAGTGATACCTTGGTTTGATTTTGACCGCATTACTGCTTTAGCAGTAGGGCAACATTGGAAAAAAGCCACACCAACACAGCAAACTCAGCTTGTTACTGCATTCCAGCAACTTTTACTGAATACCTATACCAGTATGGTTATTGGCTTTAAAAATGCGAAAATCATCATTAAACAAAAACCAAGACTGTTTGAAAACAGCAGTACATCAGTAGCAATGGTTAATGTACAAGTTAGACTTCCACAAGGTACACGCAGCAGAAAAATCTCTGTTAAATACGCACTTTACAAAAGCGAAGCAGATTGGAAAATCTTTAATGTCAGCGTTGAGGGCATGAGTTTGGTCACCATGTATCGTCATCAATTTAATAGCAAAGTAGCTAGAAACGGTATTAGTGGACTGATTCATTTTTTACAAGAAAAAAATCGTCAAACCCACTCGTAATGGCTATGTTGCAAGCACAAGACGGTATCTTGCAAGTCGTTGGTACATTAGACCAAGATCATATACCTGCCCTGCTTGAAGAATTGTCAAGATCTGTGTCAGAACGGAATGTTACGATTGACTTATCCCGTACAGAACAAGCGAACTCTATCTTACTTGCTATTTTGATTGATCTACAGCGCCAAGCTAAAAAACAAGGGCATGTTGTCACCGTCATCAACTGGCCGCAAAGCTTATTGAATTTAATTACGCTTTATTCTCTTCAAGCCTTATTTAGCATAGAACCTGCTGCTATAGAACCGTCGTAAATTCTTCGCGTAACCATCATGCTTAGAGAGTTATCTATGCAACCAAAACAGCGTATTGTTGTTGGCATGTCCGGAGGCGTTGATTCATCAGTGACTGCTTGGTTACTCAAAAAACAAGGGCATGAAGTCGTTGGTGTCTTTATGAAAAATTGGGAAGACGAAGCAAATAACCCCTATTGCTCTATCAAGCAGGATGCTCTCGATGCCATTGCTGTTGCTGACGTCATCGGCATAGATATACATATTGTCAATTTTGCTAAAACCTATCAAGAAGAAGTGTTTGCAGATTTTTTAGCAGAATACGCAGCCGGGCGCACACCGAACCCTGATGTATTCTGCAATGCCAAGATCAAATTCAAGGCGTTTCTAGATCACGCAATCAGTCTTGGCGCAGAAGCTATTGCCACAGGTCACTATGCAAATATTGCAGTACAAAAACAACAATATTATCTTCTAAAAGGAGTAGATGACATAAAAGACCAAAGCTATTTTTTGTATCGCCTCAATCAATATCAGCTTAGCCACGCAAATTTTCCATTGGGTATGTATCGCAAAAACACAGTTCGAGAAATAGCTCAACAAGCCAATCTGCCAAACGCATATAAAAAAGATAGTACGGGTATTTGTTTTATTGGAGAGCGGCCATTTCAAACCTTTTTACAAAACTATTTACCTCACCAACCAGGTGTTATCATGACACTTGAAGGGAAAATTGTTGGGTATCATATCGGTCTTATGTACTATACCATTGGCCAAAGAAAAGGCTTGGCCATCGGCGGCAAGGGCAAGCCTTGGTATGTGATTGACAAAAATATACAAAAAAACCAGTTGATTGTTGCGCAAGGACATAACCATCCCCACCTACTTAAAGACCATTTAACGCTAACAGATGTTAGCTGGATAGCTGGCAAAACACCAAAACTAGGTCGCTATCAAGCAAAAATCCGCTATCAAAGTGTTGATGCAACTTGTTTTTTAGAAAAAAATGAGCGGTTCGTGCTAAGCTTTCAAAAACCGCAATAGGCTATCACACCTGGACAATCTGCAGTGATATATGATGGTGCTGTATGTTTAGGTGGTGGTATCATTGCTTGATGTGACGAGCTATTATCCCCCTCACAAAATAATGCAAATTGAGTATAATGGCTGTTGCATGGTGTTCTTATCATCGCAAAAAAGAAAAGGTGTCATCGTGAAACAACAAACAAGTAAGGATTTACTCAGTTATGTGCGGGAATTTTTATCCAGCACGGAGGACTTGATTGGTGTAGCAAGTCAAGAAGGTGGAGAAAAAGTTCGGCAACTTCATCAACAGGCAAAGGAAAACTTAAAAGTGGCTAAAGCACAGTTAGTTAAAGCAGAAAAATATCTAGCAAATAAAGCCAGTGATACAGCTCACGCAACTGATGAATTTGTGCATGAATACCCTTGGCAAGCTGTGGGTATTGCGTCGTTAGTCGGGCTGCTGCTCGGTTTACTTATTTCTCGTCGCTGAGTATCATGGTAGATGGTTCTTCATCAGGTTCTCGTGGTTCATTGCGAGAACTGCTGAAAGCGCTGATCGCTTTGATTTTTAACAGGCTAAACTTAGCTGGCATCGAATATAAAGCCTATACGATGGGTCAATTGTTTGGCGTCGTGTGGCTTGTTTTGGCGTTGTTAGCTTTACAAGTTGCTATTTTGGCGTTGCTGCTTTTAATTGCTTTGATCACACCGCCCTACTTGCGTATTACATTATTTACGCTGATTATACTGGTATTTTTTGGTATTTTTGTCGGCGCTATCTTGACATTTAAACGCCATTTAGCTCAGCTTTCACGACCTTTCTCTGCAACACTAAATGAAATAAAAAAAGATTGGTCCACTTTTATACATAAACGTTAATATGACTAAAAAACACCTTGATTTGTCGCTTCAAAAAGAACTACTGATCGCACAGGGTGAAGTATTGCGCTTAACATGTCAAACCACTCTAGAAAATTACCAAAGCACCCCCACCTTTTTCACAAGCAATGCGTGGCGTTTTTTATGCCAAGGTGCGTTAGGCGCTTGGTTAGTCATAAAAATCTTATCGCAACCATTACCAAACCGACCCACTAGACAGTTCATCAAGGCTATTTTTCACGCAACCTTTTTATGGCGTATATTTAGAAGAATTTGGCAACATCGTACTCCTTAAGATTAAAAAATCTGGTTACCTATTAATCAATAAGATTATTGACTGATAAGATGCGATGCTGATCGTTTTCATTCAATAAAATACTCAAGCGCGATTAAACTTTGAATCATGTCTTGCAAAAAAAATTCGGTAGTTAAAATAGCTCCACCATCTAAGCAAGATATAGCTTTTTTTATGGATGCCGCTTACCAATTAGCCTGCCAAGCTGAAGCGATGGGAGAAGTACCAGTAGGGGCTGTAGTGGTCAAAAATCAACGGATTATCGGGCAAGGATACAATACACCAATTAGTCGCAACAGCCCTTTTGCACACGCTGAAATAATAGCGCTACAAAATGCGGCAATTTTACTGCATAATTATCGTCTAGTTGATTGTGACATGTATACCACACTGGAGCCATGTCTGATGTGTGCAGGAGCTATCACACAAGCACGCATAAGACGGCTTATTTTTGGTACCTATGAACCAAAATGTGGTGTAGCGGGCAGTGTAATAGATATTTTTGCAAACCCTCAATTAAATGTGCACACAAGTGTATTTGGGAACGTAGATACGGCACGCTGCACCAAGCAACTGGTGCAGTTTTTTCAAAAAAAGCGGAAAATGATCACTAAAGCAGATCCTGCCATTATAGGCTTATAAGATGCATTGGGTGCCACGAGGTAGAGCCTGTGTCACGGAAGATGTTGCGCCCTCGAAAACATCCACTGCTGCGTTAATGGGTACATTAACCACATCAAACTTCATAGGATGTACTGTCACACCAATGATTACGCGTCTACAACCGTGTCTTTTTTTGCCTGCTCTACTTCAGCTGGTATCGTTTCCACTAACGATACCAACGCAAGCGGCGCATTATCACCTTGTCGAAAACCATATTTTAAAATAGACAAGTAACCACCCGCACGATTTTGGAAGCGTGGCCCAAGATCACCGAATAACTTGACTACAATGTCGCGATCCCTTGTCCGATTAAAAGCCAATCGGCGATTAGCTAAGGAAGCCGTTTTACCCAATGTAATGAGGGGTTCCACAATAGGTCGTAAAGCCTTCGCTTTGGGTAAAGTTGTCACAATGCGTTCGTGGCGCAACAATGAATTAACGATATTGCGCAACATCGCCAATCGATGTCCAGTTGGACGATTAAACTTACGATTACCAAAACAGTGCCGCATAATTCCCTCTTATCACAAGTTGCAAAAGCTATTGCGTTTAAAGTTTCTCGAAAGCAGCTGGTGGCCAGTTCTCCAACACCATACCTAATACCAAGCCCTTTGCAGTCAAAGCAGCTTTAATTTCATCCAAAGACTTTCTACCTAAATTCGGTGTCTTAAGCAAATCAGCATCGGTACGCTGCACCAGTTCGCCAATATAGTAAATATTCTGCGTTTTCAGACAATTTGCCGAACGCACTGTCAATTCCAAATCATCCACTGAACTAAGGAAAATTGGATCGACCTGTGGTACTTGCTCAACCGTTTCCTCCACCACTGTGCTTTGCAAATCAGCAAAAATAGAAAGTTGATCAATCAGAATTTTAGCAGCAACACGCACCGCTTCTTCGGCATCAATAGCTCCATTAGTCTCGATATCTAATATCAAGCAATCCAAATCGGTGCGCTGTTCTACACGAGCCGATTCTACATTGAAACTCACGCGTCTAATAGGCGAAAATGAAGCGTCGATGTGAATCACACCGATGGCATGGCTATCTTCGCGATTCAGGCGCGTTGTCACTGGTTGGTAACCTCTGCCGCTTTCTACCTTAAACTCCATATTAATTTTACCACCCGACGCAAGATGACAAATCACATGATCAGGATGAATCGCCTCAACATCGTGAGGTAGGATAACATCACGCACACAAACTGCACCCTCACCAGATTTAGCCAACTGCAGCATGACGCTGTCACGTCCATGTAAACGAAAGACTGCACCCTTAAGGTTCAGCAAAATATCCACTACATCTTCTTGCACCCCATCCAATGTTGAATACTCGTGAAGCACACCTTCAATAGTCACTTCCGTTGGTGCAAAACCAGGCATAGAAGATAATAAGATACGCCGCAAAGCATTACCCAGCGTGTGCGCATAGCCTCTTTCGAATGGTTCCATGACCACCCGTGCTTGAGTAGGCGAAATGGGTTTGACATCAACAGATCGGGGTTTTAAAAATTCCAGCGGACTATTTGGCATAATGCTTTCCTTGGCCTAATGCTTATTTAGAGTAAAACTCAACCACAAGCTGTTCATTGATATCGCTTGATAAATCAGCACGCTCCGGCAGACTTTTGAGTATACCTTCCATTTTTGTCTCATCAACTTCCACCCAGGCTGACACACCAGACTGGGCATTAAGCGATAAAGCTTCTTGAATACGCGTCTGTTTCTTAGCTTTTTCACGTACTGCAATAACATCCCCTAATTGCACAGCATAGGAGGGAATATTCACAACCTTGCCATTTACAGCAATAGCACAGTGGCTGACTAATTGACGGGATTCCGCACGCGTTGACCCAAAACCCATCCGATAGACTACGTTATCCAAACGCGTCTCTAGCAACTGTAATAAATTCTCGCCCGTTGATCCCTTACGACGCATCGCTTCGGCAAAATACCGCCTAAATTGACGCTCAAGTACACTATAAAGACGACGAATTTTTTGTTTTTCTCGAAGCTGTGTGCCGTAATCTGACAAACGCGCATGTGCCTTGCCATGCTGTCCAGGTACACTGTCAATTTTACATTTTGATTCAATGGAACGCCGGGCACTCTTCAAAAATAAATCCGTTCCTTCTCTGCGAGACAGTTTACACTTTGGACCAATATAGCGCGCCATAGCAATGCTCTCCAAATTAAATTCGACGTTTCTTAGGCGGACGACAGCCATTATGCGGGACAGGAGTTATATCAGAAATACTGATAATTTTAAATCCCAATGCATTAAGTGAACGAACCGAAGAGTCGCGACCCGGCCCCGGTCCTTTGATGTATACATCAAGATTTTTGACACCATATTCTTGCGCTAATTTACCAGCCTGCTCAGCAGCAACCTGTGCAGCAAAGGGTGTGCTCTTGCGTGATCCTTTAAATCCGGCACCTCCTGCTGTTGCCCAAGCCAAGGTATTCCCCTGTCTATCGGCAATGGTAATGATGGTATTGTTAAATGAAGCATGTACATAGGCAACTGCTTCACTAACATTTCTGCGTACTCGCTTACGAGTACGAACCGCCGTATTTGCTTTAACCATTTATGCGTTAATCCCTAAGTTACTTTTTGCTAGCTGTTTTGTGGATAGGACCCTTGCAGGTTCGAGCATTCGTACGCGTACGCTGACCACGACAAGGCAATCCGCGACGATGGCGTACACCACGATAGCTACCGATATCAATCAGCCGCTTGATATTCATCGCCACTTCGCGACGTAAATCTCCTTCAACGGTATGCTTTGTTACTTGATCACGCAATGCATCCATCTCAGCATCTGTTAAATCCTTTACTTTAGTTGCAGGATTAACATTCACTGCGTTACAAACAGTGCGCGCCAAAGAAGCACCGATGCCAAAGATAGCCTGCAAACCAATCACTACATGAGCATGATTAGGTATGTTAATGCCAGCAATACGAGCCATGTATCAATTCCCCAAACCTTCAGTTGATCATCACCACAAAGTATCTATTGAAAATATGCACTATCCCTGCCTTTGCTTATGCCTAGGATTAGTACAGATTACACGAACAACCCGAAGACGTCGTACAATCTTGCAGTGACGACATATTTTTTTAACTGAAGGTTGAACACGCATTTTTTTATCTCCATCTATCCTAATATTGCATTATTTAGCACGAAATATGATTCTCGCTTTACTTAAATCATAAGGCGTTAACTCTACCGTTACCTTGTCGCCAGGCAAGATACGAATATAATGCATTCTAATCTTGCCAGAAATATGACCAAGTACTACATGATCATTTTCAAGTTTAACCCGAAACATCGCATTGGGCAGCGTTTCTAGTACCTCACCTTGCATCTGAATCGTATCTTCTTTTGCCATATAATTACGATCAATATTCAACTAACGAGATGAAACGCCCATCTTAAAATTGGCTTTTTTTAGTAAACTTTCATACTGATGCGAAAACATATATGATTGAATCTGGGACTTAAAGTCCATCGCAACCACAACTATGATTAATAGGGATGTGCCTCCGAAAGTAAACGGCAAACTCCACTTCAAACGTAGAAATTCTGGCAATAAACAAATAGCAGTAACATAAACTGAGCCGATTAAGGTCAAACGCAGCAAAACATTTTCCAAATATCGGGATGTTTGTTCACCAGGTCGAATGCCTGGCACAAAAGCATCGCTTTTTTTAAGGTTATCCGCCATTTCTTTCGGACTAAAGACCAAGGCTGTATAAAAATAGCAAAAAAAGACAATAGCTGCCGCATAGATCAGCACATAAGGGAGTTGCCCTGGATACAAAATATGGCTAAACCGCTTTAATGCGCTATCCGTAGGTAGTGAACCGCCAAACCACTCCATCATCGTCATCGGAAACAAAATGATGCTAGAAGCGAAAATAGGCGGAATAACACCTGACATATTAATCTTCAGCGCTATGTGTGTGCTTTGACCTTGCATCACTCGATTACCAATCTGTCGCTTGGCATAATTGACTAACACCTTGCGTTGTGCACTTTCAAAAAATACAACAAGATAGGTAACAGATATCACGATAAGAAACAACAACATCGCAATGAGTGGATTTAAACCCATACCCACTAACGACAAAGTTTGAAGCATTGCAGGAGGCACGCCTGATGCAATACCCGCACAAATGATCAGTGAAATCCCGTTCCCCAAACCGCGCTCCGTAATCTGTTCGCCTAACCACATTAGAAACATCGTACCTGTCACTAGGCATACCACAGTCGTTACATAAAACTCCCATTTAGGCATCACAACAAAACCCGGTTGCTTAAAAAGCGCTATCGCAATAGCAAAGCTTTGTAAGCTCGCAAGAAACACTGTGCCATAACGCGTGTATTGGGTAATTTTTCGGCGACCGGCCTCTCCTTCTTTTTTAAGTTGCTTAAGGTTGGGTACCATTTCAGCAACCAATTGCATCACGATAGAAGCTGAGATATAAGGCATAATACCGATTGCAAAAATAGAGGATCGCGAAATCGCTCCACCTGAAAACATATTGAGCATTTCAAAAATACCGGATTGTTGAAGCTTTAGCCAACTCGCAACAGCCATCGGATCAATCCCAGGCACAGGAATATGTGCGCCGATACGATAAACGACTAAAGCACCAATCAGAAATAGTAACCGATGGCGTAAATCTTGGTATTTGTCTGTCCCTGTTGCAACATTAACCACGCTGAATCATCCTATTCTGTTACAGTACCACCTGCAGCCTCAATTGCTGCACGTGCACCAGCTGACACCAACACTCCTCGTAAAGTAAGCGCGCGCGTTATTTTACACGATAAGATCACTTTAGCACGCTCAGCAAACATTGGAATAATGCCGCAGCGTTTCAAGATTAATAAATCAACTGTATTTTCATCAGCTGCAATACGATCTAAGGCGGCTAAACTTACTTCCACAGTCTTATAACCAAATAGTGATTTAAAACCTCTTTTGGGTAAACGACGCTGTAAGGGCATCTGACCTCCCTCAAAACCAACTTTATGAAATCCACCAGCACGACTTTTTTGGCCCTTATGACCACGACCACAAGTCTTGCCTAGACCACTACCCATGCCACGACCAACGCGTCGTTTTGCGTGTTTGGCTTGATTATTAGATCGCACTGTATTCAAAAACATCTTAACCCTCACTCTTGAGAAGATAGCTCACTTTTTTAATCAGACCACGATTTTCAGGAGAATCCAACACATCCACCGTATGATGCAATCGACGCAATCCTAAACATCTTACACATGCTCGATGTGATTGCATGCGCCCAATCAAACTCTTCACCAATGTTACCTTAATTGTCTTTTTTTTAGGCACGCTCTTCCCCCAACATGGCTGGCACTGTTAAACCACGCTTTGAAGCTACCTGAGCAGGTGTATATATCTTACTTAGTGCATTGAGGGTTGCCCTGACGATATTATACGGGTTAGTAGAGCCATGCACTTTTGCAGAAATATTACGCACCCCCATAGCATCACAAACAATTCGCATTGGTCCGCCAGCTTTAATCCCGCTTCCACCCTTCGCTGGCTGCATCATCACAGCCGTTGCGCCATGCTTACCAATCACCGCATGATAAAGCGTGCCGTGATTCAATGGTATTTTCAACATATTGCGCCTAGCTTGCTCCATCGCTTTTTGTGCCGCTACAGGCACCTCTTTAGCCTTGCCTTTACCCATACCGATACTACCATTGCCATTACCCACCACAGCAAGCACAGAAAAAGCCATAATACGACCGCCCTTAACCACTTTGGTTACGCGATTCACGCTGACCATTTTCTCAATCAATCCATCGCCTCTTCTCTCTGTTTCATGCTTTGCCATACTAAAAGTCCTGGTTAAAATAACATGCCATGTTCACGAGCAGCCTCAGCTAATGCTTTAACGCGGCCGTGATACAAAAAACCTGAGCGATCAAATGCTACTTTCATAACGCCAGCAGACTGTGCTTTTTGTGCAATGCGTTGACCAATTAACGCTGCAGCAGATACCGTGTGACCAAACTTCATCTGTGCACGCACTGATTTTTCCAGTGTTGAAGCGCTAGCCAGTACATGTCCATCCTGCTCGCTAAAAATTTGCACATAAATATGTGAATTTGTCCGATGTACAGACATTCTAGCTATATGACAACGTGCTATCTTTAATCGCGCTTTTCTCGCACGACGCAACCTTGCAGATTTCTTATCCATACTAGTCTAGTTTAACCTATTTCTTTTTAGTTTCTTTTAAAACGATCTTCTCGTCTGCATAACGTACGCCTTTCCCTTTATAAGGCTCTGGTGGCCGGTATGCACGTATTTTGGCAGCCACTTGACCAACTTGCTGTTTGCTAGCACCTTTGATCGTAATCTCAGTTTGAGAAGGTGTCGCAACAGACACGCCATGAGGTACCAAATAGGTAATGGGATGCGAAAAACCCAACGCCAAATTTAACGTATCACCTTGTATTTGTGCTCGATATCCAACGCCCACAAGCTGCAATTTCTTTTCAAAACCCTGCGTGACACCAATAATCATATTTTGCAGTAAAGCACGTGTTGTACCAGACATAGCATGCGCAAATTGGCTGCTATCCTTCGGAGAACACATTAATTCGTTAGCCTCCTGCGTGACTTGAACCTCATCACGCAAAGTCATCTGCAAAAATTGTGTGGCATGCTTGACAGTCGCTTTTACCCCCGTAATACATACCTCCACACCATCTGGTATCACAATAGGATTTTTAGCAATGCGCGACATTCACGATCTCCCTAGGCTACTATGCAAAGTAGTTCTCCACCAATCCCTTTTTGGCGAGCAACCCGATCGGCCATCACTCCATCGGAGGTTGAAACAACCGCAATACCTAAGCCATTCATGACCTTTGGTAAATCAGCAGCTCCCTTATAAACACGTAGTCCTGGGCGCGATACACGATCAATACTCGCAATCACTGGCTGACCAGCATGATATTTTAGTTGCACAGTCAACTGCCTTTTGTTTTGCTGTTCAGTCACAACAAAATCTTCAATATAACCCTCGTCTTTCAGCACCTGTGCAACAGCTCGTTTTATTTTTGAGCTCGGCATCTCAACAGATTGTCTTGCTGCAGACTGCGCATTACGAATGCGCGTTAACATGTCCGCAATCGGATCTTGCATACTCAAAATTTTTCTCCTATTACCAGCTAGCTTTAACTACACCGGGTATTTCGCCACGCATCGCAATCTCTCGTATTTTAGTTCTCCCTAAACCAAACTTACGAAATACACCGCGCGGACGGCCTGTAATCGCGCACCGCCTACGTTGTCTGACAGGACTCGCATTACGGGGCAGCGCCTGTAATGCTAGACGCGCCGCAAAGCGTTCTTCCAAAGACAACGAAACATCTCGAATGACTTTCTGTAATTGCGCACGCTTTGCTGCATATTTTGCAACCGTCCTAGTGCGTTTCAATTCTCGGTTAACAAGCGCTAATTTCGCCATGAATATCTCTTAACCTTTCAACGGAAAATTAAACAGCGATAACAAAGCTTTAGCCTCTTCGTTAGATTTTGCTGTTGTAACAATCGTAATATTCATCCCTCTTAATACATCCACTTTGTCATAATCAATCTCAGGAAAAATGATCTGTTCGCTAATACCCATATTGTAATTGCCCCGTCCATCAAATCCACGTAATGATAAACCACGAAAATCTCGCATACGGGGTAAAGCAATCGTAATAAGGCGATCTAAAAATTCATACATGCGTTGCTTGCGTAAAGTAACCTTGCACCCAATAGGGTAGCCATCTCGAATTTTAAATGCTGCAATGGACTTACGTGCCACTGTAACGATGGGTTTTTGACCAGATATGCTTTGCAAATCACCTACCGCACGTTCAATAATTTTTTTATCGGTAACCGCTTTACCGACTCCCATATTTAAAACAATTTTCTCTAATCTAGGCACTTCCATCACCGATTGATACGCAAACTGTGCCTGCAATGTTGGCAAAATAGTTTTGATATATAACTCTTTCAAGCGTACCATGTTGTATAACCCTTTATGCACCAATAAATTCGCCGTTCGACTTAAAAATACGAACTTTTTTCTCGTCCGACCCAGTCAATTTAAAGCCAACTCGATCTGCTTTTTTTGTTATAGGATTGAAAATTGCGATATTAGAAATATGAATAGGCATACTCTTTTCAACAATCCCACCTGTTATACCTTTCGAAGGGTTTGGCTTTTGATGTTTTTTTACCCGATTAATTCCTTCTACAATTAACCGATCACCCGCTAATTTTTGTACAACACCGCGCCGACCTTTATCACGACCGCAAATAACGATTACTTCATCATTTTTTTTAATTTTCCGCATAACCATCTTTCCTTTACAATACTTCCGGCGCAAGAGACACAATCTTCATGAAGCGCTCCGTGCGTAACTCTCTCGTAACAGGACCAAAAATACGCGAACCTACAGGCTCTAACTTACTATTTAGCAGCACAGCCGCGTTATTATCAAACTTAATGAGCGATCCATCTGGACGCCTTACACCTTTTGCTGTACGCACCACCACAGCATTATAAATCTCTCCTTTTTTAACGCGACCATGGGGCGCTGCTTCTTTAACGCTAACTTTTATAATATCACCCACTGATGCATAGCGACGCTTTGAACCACCGAGCACCTTGATGCACATTACCGCCTTAGCACCTGTATTATCCGCCACATTTAGCACTGTTTGCATCTGGATCATCGTTATCTACCTTGCCTTCTCAATTAAGCTATCCACTATCCACGCTTTTGTTTTAGAAAATGGTTTGGATTCGCGGATAATCACCAAGTCCCCCTCATGAAAAGCATTGTTTTCATCATGTACATGAAACTTCTTAGAACGTCTGATCACCTTATCATACACAGGATGTTTAACCTTGCGTTCAACCAAAACAGTGATCGTTTTATGCATTTTATCACTGACAACTTGACCAGCAAGTGTGCGCTGCCTCTTAGCTTCGCTCATTTTTAGCAACCTTTTGTCCTAAAATTGTGCGTATCCTCGCAATATCCCGACGCACTTTTTTAATTTCGCTATTCTTGGTTAATTGTTGCGTTGCACGCTGCATACGCAGTGAAAATTGTGCCTTTAACAGCGTAACCAACTCGGCACGAAGTTCTTGTTCAGTTTTAGCAGCCAGTTCGGTACCTTTCATCTACTGCCCCATCTGTCTTATTACAAAAGTTGTACCAAGAGGTAATTTTGCTGCAGCTAAACGAAATGCTTCACGTGCCAACGTTTCATCTACCCCATCCATCTCGTACAATACTTTACCAGGTTGAACAACGGCAACAAAAAATTCGGTAGAACCCTTTCCATTGCCCATCCGCACTTCTGCCGGTTTAGATGAAATTGGCTTATCAGGAAAAACACGTATCCACACACGCCCGCCCCGCTTAATATATCGTGTCATAGCACGACGTGCGGCCTCAATTTGACGTGCTGTCAAACGACCTCGCTCAACAGCCTTAAGGCCATATTCTCCAAAATTAACCTTATTACCTCGCACCGCAATACCTGTATTGCGACCCTTTTGTTGCTTCCGATATTTCATTTTAGCCGGCTGCAACATGGCGCTCACCTACTTTTTTATTGCTTTTTTCTGCTGGTAAATACGATGGCGACTCTTTGCTTATAGCAGATTCACCCCGATATACCCATACCTTCACTCCGATCACGCCGTAAGTGGTATGTGCTTCAGAGAAAGCATAATCTACATTTGCGCGCAGTGTATGCAAAGGAACACGACCCTCACGATACCATTCGCTTCTTGCAATATCCACACCATTAAGGCGACCGGAGCTCATAATTTTTATGCCTTGTGCACCTAAACGCATCGCATTTTGCATCGCCCGTTTCATGGCACGACGAAAGAGAATACGTTTTTCCAACTGAGTAGCGATATTTTCTGCAATCATCTGAGCATCCAGTTCCGGCCTACGTACCTCTTCAATGCTAACATGTACAGGTACACCTAAGCGACTCTGCAGTGCCTGCTTCAATATCTCAATATCTTCACCCTTTTTACCAATCACCATACCAGGCTTTGCGCTATAGACGGTCACACGAGCCGATTTTGCTGGCCTTTCGATCACAATACGTCCAACTGCTGCATTGGCCAATTTCTTCTTCAAAAAGTTACGCACAGCAATATCTTGCCGCAGTTTCTCAGCAAAATTGCGACCACTTGCAAACCAGCGAGAAGACCAATTTTTGTTCATTACTAAACGAAAACCGACCGGATTAACTTTTTGGCCCATGCATGATCCCCTCATCACCCACCGTTAGTGTGATATGGCATGTTTGTTTCTCAATACGATTGCCGCGTCCCTTAGCGCGCGCCATAAAACGCTTAAGGCTACGGCCTTTATTGATATAAATCGTTGTAATGCTTAATTTATCAATGTCAGCACTCTCATTATGCTCCGCATTAGCTATTGCAGAGTCCAATACTTTCTTAATCAACTGAGCTGCCTTTTTTGGACTAAAAGCTAAAATGCTCAGTGCCTGACCAATCGCTTTACCGCGAACCAAATCAGCCATCAGCCTACATTTTTGTGCAGACAAACGTACATTGTTAAGCTGTGCAGAAACTTTCATGCGTCACCCATTCTTCTTTGCTTTTTTGTCGCCCGTATGACCCTTAAAACTCCTCGTTAAAGCAAATTCGCCTAATTTATGCCCCACCATGCTCTCCGACACATAAATAGGAACATGGGCACGCCCATTGTGTACCGCCACGGTTAAACCTACAAAATCCGGCAATACTGTCGAACGCCGAGACCACGTTTTGATGGGTCTCCTATCATTCGTCGCCCTTGCTGTGTCAATTTTTTTTAATAAGTGCAAGTCAACAAATGGACCTTTTTTTTGCGAGCGCGCCATAGCTATCAATTACCCCTTATCCAAATTCCGGCGACGAATAATCATGTTATCAGTACGCTTATTACGACGTGTACGATATCCCTTTGTGGGTTGCCCCCACGGGCTCACTGGCACGCGCCCTGTTCCTGTTCGACCTTCCCCTCCACCGTGCGGGTGATCAATAGGATTCATCGCCACACCTCTGACAGTAGGCCTAATACCTAGCCAACGTTTCGCACCTGCTTTACCAATTTTGCGTAACCCATGTTCTTCATGCCCAACCTCACCAATCGTAGCACGACAATCAGCATGTACTTTGCGAATTTCTCCAGAACGAAGACGCAATTGCGCATAGATACCTTCGCGCGCTAACAACATTACCGAAGCCCCCGCAGAACGCGCCAACTTAGCGCCTTGCCCTGGATTTAATTCAATACAATGAATTGTCGTACCCACTGGAATATTACGGATAGGTAACACATTACCAGGCTTGATTGGTACTTCCTCACCGGAAAATAAAGTAGCGCCTACCACAACTTGTCGGGGAGCGATAATATATCTTTTCTCGCCATCTTCGTAACAGAGCAAGGCAATATGTGCCGTACGATTTGGATCATATTCAATGCGATCAACTCTTGCGGCTAATCCGTCTTTGTTGCGTCGAAAATCAATGATACGGTAGCGCTGTTTATGACCGCCTCCTTTGTGACGAGTGGTAATACGGCCATCATTATTGCGACCAGCACGGGAAACTTTCTTTTCAAGCAAGCACGCACAAGGCGAACCCTTGTATAGATCCGAGGATATTACCTTGATCAAACCGCGCCGCCCTGCTGATGTGGGCTTTGTCTTAACAACTGCCATGTACTTTCCTTAATTCGCCTTAACCGAACCCATTGCGTCAATAGTTTGGCCAGGCATCAAACTTATATAGGCCTTCTTCCAACTCTTGCGATAACCAAAAACGCGCCCAAATCGCTTACGTTTCCCATCAATATTCACAACACTGACACACCGTACTTTGACATTAAACAATAGTTCAATGGCCGCCTTAATTTCTAATTTTGTTGCATCGGGCGCAACACGAAAAATAGACTGTTGATATTTATTAGTCACCAACGTACTTTTTTCAGAAATTACTGGCGCAAAAATTATTTGAATGAGACGTTCCTGCTTCATGACCATTGCTTTTCAAAATATTGAACGGCATCTAGCGTAATAAAAACTCGCTTAAAACGTATCAAACTGTAAGGATCAGTATAGATCGCATCCATTACCAAGGCACTGCGCAAATTACGAGAAGAACGGTATAAATTCTCATCCATCTCTTTGGTAATACAAAGTATCTCTTTACTTCTATCTAATTTATCCAATAACGCTACAAAATCTTTTGTTTTGGAAGATGCAACAACCAATTGATCGATGACCTGTAAACGCCCATCTTGAACTAATTTAGATAAGATAGTTGCCATACCTGCCCGATAAACCTTCCGATTCACTTTTTGCGAAAAATTCTCCAACGAGCTACTAGGGAAAGCACGGCCACCACCCCTCCATATCGGGGAAGAGGACATTCCAGCACGCGCACGACCAGTTCCTTTCTGACGCCATGGTTTACGTGTGCTATGCTTAACTTCAGCGCGTGTCAGCTGTGCAAGATTTGCGAATCTGGCGTTAGCTAAAAAAGCAGTGATGAGTTGGTGAACCAAGGTAGCGTTATAAGGGCGCTTAAAAAGCGCATCAGAAACCTCGATAGGCTCAACTTTTTCACCCTGTTGGTTAATAACCGTCAACTCCATCATTTTGCCTCTTTAACGCTGGGACATATAATGACTTGGGAACCAGTAGACCCAGGCACTGACCCTTTCAAAAATAACAATTGACGCTCTTGATCAATTTTCACAATTTTTAACCGTTGTACAGTACGCTGAACATTGCCTAATTGACCAGCCATACGTTTACCGGGGAAAACACGACCAGGATCTTGGTTTTGACCAATAGAGCCCGGTGAACGATGTGAAACCGAATTGCCATGTGATGCACGATTAGATGAAAAATGATGACGTTTAATGACCCCAGAAAATCCTTTGCCTTTAGAAATCCCTGTTGCATCAACCCATTGATGCGCTTTGAACAAGTCAACGTTCATCACATCACCCAATTTAGCATCGGCAAGCATTTCACTCGGCACAAGAAATTCATGCAGAACGCGCGCCGCTTCAATACCTGCCTTGGCAAAATGTCCTGCACAAGAACGCGTCAACCGGTTCACCTTCCTTATACCATAAGCCATTTGGATAGCTGTATAACCATCGGGCTTTGTAGACTTAATTTGTGCAATGCGGTTTGTTGACATATCTAACACTGTGACAGGAACAGCAACGCCCTCATCAGTGAAGATGCGCGTCATCCCTACTTTGCAACCGATAAGCCCAAGACCCATTTCACTCATCCTCAACTGCAATGTTTCACATACTAAAGTAGTATGTTCACTTATTCAAAAGTGAACCTGTTATTCTACTATGGCTACAACCTAACTTGCAAGCCCAATAGCCGATAACTCCTACATTACTGCAATCTAATTTCTGCATCCACACCCGCAGGCAAATCCAATTTCATTAATGCATCTACTGTTTTGTCTGTTGGATCAATAATATCCATCAACCTCAGATGTGTACGAATCTCTAGCTGATCACGTGAAGTTTTATTGACATGTGGCGAACGAAGAATATTGAAGCATTCAAACTTCGTTGGCAGCGGAACAGGTCCCTTAACTAAGGCACCGGTACGTTTTGCCGTTTCTACAATTTCTCGTGTAGAATGGTCAATCACATTATAATCAAAAGCCTTCAAACGAATACGAATCCGTTGGTTTTTCATCCACCACCCCTCACACAATAATCTTAGATACCACTCCTGCTCCGACAGTATGACCACCTTCTCGGATAGCAAAGCGTAAGCCTTCTTCCATAGCAATGGGAGCAATGAGTTCTACCGTCATTTCAATGTTATCGCCTGGCATAACCATTTCAACGCCAGCTTTCAATTTAATGGCACCTGTCACATCGGTTGTTCTAAAGTAAAACTGTGGACGGTAGTTGGCAAAAAACGGCGTGTGTCGACCCCCTTCTTCTTTGGACAACACATACACTTTAGCTTCAAAAGCTGTATGGGGGGTAATGGTACCAGGTTTAGCCAATACTTGTCCTCTTTCCACTTCTTCACGCTTGGTGCCACGTAATAAAATCCCAACATTGTCTCCAGCTTGGCCTTGATCTAGTAACTTACGGAACATTTCAACACCTGTACAAATTGTTTTTTGGGTGTCTTTTAGGCCGACAATCTCAAGCTCATCACTGACTTTGACAATACCACGCTCTACACGACCCGTCACAACCGTTCCTCGTCCTGCAATAGAAAATACATCTTCAATAGACAGTAAGAAGGGTTTGTCTAAAACACGTTCTGGGTTAGGAATATACTGATCGAGGGCTTCTGCTAGTTGGAGGATGGAGGGCTCACCCAGTTCACCTTTATCTCCTTCTAGGGCTTTTAAAGCAGAGCCTTTGATCATGGGAATTTTGTCCCCAGGAAATTCATAGGAAGTCAGCAGATCTCTCACCTCCATTTCTACCAATTCTAATAATTCAGCATCATCCACCATGTCACATTTGTTCAGATAGACCACAATGTAAGGAACACCAACTTGGCGGGCTAATAGAATATGCTCACGGGTTTGAGGCATGGGTCCATCGGCAGCTGACACCACCAATATGGCTCCATCCATTTGTGCGGCACCTGTGATCATGTTCTTGATATAGTCAGCATGACCTGGGCAATCCACATGGGCATAGTGACGAGCCGCTGTTTCATACTCCACATGGGAAGTGTTAATGGTAATGCCCCTTGCTTTTTCTTCTGGGGCATTATCAATTTGATCATAACCTTTGGCTTCCCCCCCAAACTGGCGGGATAAAATCGTTGTGATGGCAGCCGTTAAGGTTGTTTTACCGTGGTCAACATGACCAATAGTACCCACATTAACATGGGGTTTTGTCCGTTCAAATTTGTTTTTAGCCATTTGGGGGGATCCTATATTAGTTCATGCTATTAATAGAGCATCAAATTATTTACCACTATGTATTACTGCATCAGCCACATGTTTAGGAGCCTCTGCATAACGTCTAAATTCCATTGAGTAAGTAGCGCGACCTTGGCTGAGTGAACGCAGAGAAGTGGCATATCCAAACATCTCAGCAAGTGGCACTTCAACACGAATTTTTTTACCACCTAGCGCATCATCCTCCATACCGTGCACAATACCACGCCTTGAGGATAAGTCGCCCATCACGTCACCCATATACTCCTCTGGCGTTTCAACTTCTACATCCATCATGGGTTCCAAAAGTACTGGACAAGATTTACGCATGGCTTCTTTGAAAGCCATTGAACCAGCTAACTCAAATGCAATTTGCGAAGAATCCACTTCATGGTAAGAACCAAATACTAAACGAACACGCAAATCAACAACTGGGTAACCAGCTAAGATGCCGGACTGTAAACTGTTCAATATCCCTTTTTCTACAGCAGGAATAAACTCGCGAGGAATAACGCCACCTTTTATCTCATCAACAAATTCGTATCCACAGCCAATATCAAGTGGCTCTAGTTTAATTACTACATGACCATATTGTCCCTTACCACCAGATTGCTTAATGTATTTGGCTTCTTGTTCACCACTGGCTGAACGAATGGTCTCTCGATAAGCAACTTGTGGTGCACCAATATTGGCTTCAACATTAAATTCGCGCTTCATGCGATCAATAATGATTTCTAAATGTAGTTCCCCCATACCAGAAATAACAGTCTGACCAGATTCCTCATCCGTACGTACACGAAATGAAGGATCTTCTCGAGAAAGACGACCTAAAGCGATACTCATTTTTTCTTGGTCAGCTTTAGTTTTAGGTTCCACCGCAACATGAATAACAGGCTCCGGAAACTCCATACGCTCTAAAACCACTTGATCGTTCACATCGCAAAGCGTCTCACCTGTAATCACATCTTTTAATCCAATTGCCGCTGCAATATCGCCTGCATATACTTCACTAATCTCTGTACGGTCATTAGCGTGCATCTGCACGATCCGACCAATGCGCTCTTTTTTATCTTTGACAGAATTCATCACTGTATCGCCTGACTTCACAACGCCAGAATATACGCGGAAAAAAGTCAACTGCCCAACATAAGGATCATTCATCAACTTAAAGGCCAGCGCTGAAAACTTCTCGCTATCTGATGCTTTGCGTGTAATAGCTTTACCGCTAGGTGTTTCACAAGATAAAGGCGGAATATCAGCCGGGCTAGGTAACAATTCAATGACTGCATCCAATACGCGTTGCACGCCCTTATTCTTAAAAGCGCTGCCACATAAAATAGGTTGTATTTCACAGCGAATTGTGCGCGTACGAAGCCCTTGGATAATTTCTTCTTCTGTCAATGTCTCTCCATTGAGATATTTATCCATCATCATCTCGTTGGCTTCCGCAGCGGCCTCAATCATCTTTTCTCGCCAAGTTTGTGCGGTAGTAAGAATAGACACTGGTACATCAGCATATTCAAACTTCATACCATGGCTTGCTTCGTCCCAAATAATCGCCTTCATTTTGAGTAAATCAACAACACCCAAAAAACCTTCTTCTGCTCCGATTGGCACCACGATGGGTACAGGGTTACCACGCAAGCGTGTTCTAATTTGATCTACTGTCTTGAAAAAATTAGCGCCTTGACGATCCATCTTATTCACAAATGCCAATCTTGGCACATTGTACTTATTAGCTTGTCGCCATACCGTTTCAGATTGTGGCTGAACACCTCCTACCGCACAATACACCATCACTGCTGCATCCAACACACGCATTGAGCGCTCCACCTCAACAGTAAAATCTACATGACCTGGTGTATCAATAATATTCAGACGATGCTCCGGAAATTGCATTCCCATGCCTTGCCAAAAACAAGTGGTCGCAGCGGAAGTAATCGTAATACCACGCTCTTGTTCTTGCGCCATCCAGTCCATTGTAGCTGCGCCATCATGCACTTCGCCGAGTTTATGATTAACGCCAGTGTAGTAAAGAATACGTTCAGTTGTTGTTGTTTTACCTGCATCAATATGTGCCGAAATACCGATATTGCGGTAATACTCAATGGAAGTTTTTCTAGCCACAATAACACTTACTTTCTAAGTAAACTTGTTAGAATCGGAAATGAGAAAAAGCGCGATTAGCTTCAGCCATACGGTGTACTTCCTCACGCTTTTTCATTGCACCGCCACGCCCCTCAGATGCATCAATCAATTCGCTCGCTAAACGCAACGCCATTGACTTTTCGCCACGCTTCCTTGCTGATTCGCGTAGCCAACGCATTGCTAGAGCTATTCTTCTAGAAGACCTTACTTCTGTTGGTACCTGATAATTAGCACCACCTACTCGGCGACTTTTAACTTCGACGACAGGTTTAATATTACTCAAAGCGATATTAAAAACTTCTAGCGGATCCTTGCCATTTTTTTTCTCTATTTCTGTTAGTGCACCATACACCATACGCTCAGCTACTGCTTTTTTTCCTGACACCATCACTACATTCATAAATTTAGACAAATCTACACTACCAAACTTTGGATCAGGCAACACGTCCCGCTTTGGTATTTCTCTACGTCTTGGCACAAACGACCCCTTGAATAAATGTTTAGCAAAAAATCACCAACAAAAAACCTGTGTACAAACTACGCATCAGCTCTAATAAACATTATTTTGATTTTGTGCGTTTAGCACCATATTTTGATCGCGCTTTTTGGCGATCTTTAACGCCTGCTGTATCTAACGAACCTCGAACAGTATGGTAACGCACACCTGGCAAATCCTTAACACGTCCACCGCGGATCAGCACTACGGAGTGTTCTTGGAGGTTATGACCTTCTCCACCAATGTAGGAAATCACTTCAAAGCCATTGGTAAGACGAACCTTGCACACTTTACGCAAAGCAGAATTAGGCTTTTTGGGTGTTGTTGTATATACCCTTGTGCAAACGCCTCGTTTCTGAGGACATGAACCCAATGCTGGTACTTTACTTTTAGTTTGCACAGCAGTTCGACCGTATCGAACCAATTGATTAATTGTTGGCATATAAATTAAGTCATCCCTAAAAGTAACATGCTACAGAACTTTATATTCTAACGTAATCCCTTACTTTGTGCAATCTTGGCAGTTTGACAGACAATTAGTCAGCATAACTTGCAGGTAACTCTGCTTCCTCTTCTTTTAAGTTTGCTACATGCAAATCCTGTAGTGGTGTAGACAATTCATCCGCTCCAGCGCTCGTTTTTAATTTATTTTCACTTGGTAACATAAAAAACGATGATGCTTCAGATAGGGCTAATTGGCTTTTAGATAGTACATTACGACGATTGCGATGGTAAGTTAAACCCGTGCCAGCAGGAATCAAACGACCGACAATAACATTCTCTTTCAAGCCACGCAGTACATCTTTTTTATTCATAATAGCCGCTTCTGTTAAAACACGCGTTGTTTCCTGAAAAGACGCAGCCGAAATGAATGAGTCGGTTGAAAGCGAAGCTTTTGTGATCCCCAGCAATACTTCATCAAATGTTGCGGGCACTTTACCCATTGCAATCATCTCTTGATTCACCGTTAGCAACTCAGCGCGCTCTACTTGTTCGCCAGGGATAAAATGCGTATCACCACTATTTATCACATTGACACGACGCAGCATTTGTTTGGTAATAACTTCAATATGTTTATCGTTAATCTTAACACCTTGCAGGCGATAAACTTCTTGCACCTCTTGCACAAGATAATTGGTTAAAGCCTCTATTCCCTGCAAGCGTAAAATATCATGGGAATCTACCGCACCGTCAATAATAAGTTCGCCCTGATTCACCACTTGTCCATCATGTACCAAAATATGCTTATCTTTAGGTACAGCGGTTTCAGAGGTATGTCCCTCAAAATCCGTAATCACGAGACGTTGTTTGCCTTTTGTGCTTTTACCAAAAGAAACCGTTCCGGTGATCTCGGCAAGAATGCCTACATCTTTAGGTGCTCTTGCTTCGAATAATTCTGCAACACGTGGTAAACCACCTGTAATATCACGCGTCTTAGTTGTCTCCTGAGGGATACGAGCCAACACTTCACCCTTACCAACCTTTTGACCATCTCGCACCGTAATAACCGCACCCACTTGAAAAGTGATAGAGACAGGTTGACCTGATGTAACATGTTTGACTTCATGACCTTGCTCATCAATAAGCTTAACCAATGGACGTACTAATCGCGATGCACTACCGGAGTGGCTTTTAGGATCAATCACAACCAATGCTGATAAACCCGTCACATCATCCGTTTGTTTAGCAACCGTTATGCCTTCTTCAACATTTTCAAACTTTACACGACCCTCATATTCAGTCACAATCGGCCTTGTGTGTGGATCCCAAACTGCCAAAGTTTGACCCGCCTTAATTTTTGCACCATCATTTATTAAAATCGTTGCGCCGTACAAAATCTTATGCCGTTCACGCTCACGATGTGCTTCATCTTGAATGATGATTTCGCTAGATCGCGTCACCACTACTAATTCACCTTTGTTATTCACAACATAACGCATCGATTTTGAAAATTTCACCGTACCACTTGATTTAGATTCTACTTGGCTAGCAGCAGCTGAACGCGATGCTGCGCCCCCGATATGAAATGTCCGCATCGTTAACTGTGTGCCAGGCTCCCCAATTGATTGGGCAGCAATAACGCCCACTGCTTCACCAATATTAACTAAACCGCCACGCCCTAAATCTCGACCATAACAACGTGCACATAAGCCATAGCGTGTCTCGCAAGTAACAGGCGTGCGCACTTTGATTTCATCAACACCCGCTTCGTCAATCATGTCAGCAATTTTTTCATCAATGAGCGTATCTGCTTTTACTAGCACCTTATCCGAAGCGGGTCGCATAATATTCACAGCAGTAACCCGACCCAATATGCGATCGCGCAACGGCTCAATCACATCCCCGCCCTGCACAACGGCTTTTTTGAAAAATCCATTAGATGTCCCGCAATTTTCTTCCAAGACTACCAAATCTTGCGTCACATCCACCAAACGACGTGTTAAATAACCAGAGTTTGCTGTTTTTAGCGCTGTATCAGCCAACCCTTTGCGGGCACCATGCGTGGAAATAAAGTACTGCAATACTGTTAATCCCTCACGAAAATTCGAGGTAATTGGCGTTTCAATAATGGAACCATCTGGTTTAGCCATCAATCCACGCATACCAGCCAACTGCTTGATCTGCGCTACTGAACCTCTAGCACCAGAATCTGCCATCATATAAATAGAATTAAAGGATTTTTGATCTACCGTTTCCCCATCGCGATTGATGGTTCTTTCGGTAGATAATTCATCCATCATAGCTTTGGCAATTTTGTCTCCGGTACGTCCCCATATATCAACAATCTTGTTATAGCGCTCACCATAAGTAACCAACCCCTGCGTATATTGCTCCTCAATCTCCTTAGTTTCGCGCTTTGCTTCCGTTAGCAAATCTGATTTGCTAACAGGTACATGCATATCATCCACACAGATAGAAATGCCTGCACGCGTAGAGTAACTAAAACCAATGTACATGACTTGGTCAGCAAAAATAACTGTATCGCGAATGCCACATCGTCGAAATGATTCGTCAATCAACTGCGTAATTTCTTTTTTATTTAACGTTTTGTTGATCACAGCAAAAGGTAATCCCTTTGGCAAAATCTCGGATAACAAGGCACGCCCTACCGTGGTTTGGTACCGATTAAAGTGTGCTACCCACTCGTTTTTATGCTCTTTTTTCCATTCTTTTATGCGAACCGTTACCCTAGCTGATAATTCGGCTTGCCCTGTTTCATAAGCACGATGTACTTCTTGAGCATCTGCAAAAAGTGCTCCTTCACCTTTTGCGTTAGTCTTTTCTCTTGTCATATAGTAAAGACCTAATACAATATCTTGGGAAGGAACGATAATTGGTTCGCCATTTGCAGGAGACAACACATTGCTACTTGCCAACATCAACGTACGTGCTTCAGCCTGCGCTTCAAGAGACAGGGGGACATGTACAGCCATTTGATCACCGTCAAAGTCTGCATTAAACGCTGTACATACTAGCGGATGTAGTTGGATAGCCTTGCCTTCAATCAAGATCGGCTCAAAAGCTTGAATGCCTAAGCGATGCAGTGTTGGTGCACGATTCAACAAAACGGGATGCTCACGAATCACTTCTTCTAGAATATCCCATACCTCAGGAATTTCCTGCTCAACCAATTTTTTGGCAGACTTGATCGTTGCTGCCAATCCTTTTTCTTCCAAGCGATGAAAAATAAAAGGCTTAAACAGCTCTAAAGCCATGCGCTTTGGTAAACCGCACTGATGCAATCGCAGTGAAGGACCAACAGTAATAACCGAGCGACCAGAATAGTCTACCCTTTTACCCAAGAGATTTTGACGAAAACGCCCGCCCTTACCTTTGATCATTTCGGCGAGCGATTTGAGTGGTCGCTTATTAGCGCCCATCATGACCTTACCACGACGACCATTATCAAATAAGGAATCTACTGCCTCTTGCAGCATGCGCTTTTCATTACGAACAATAATATCTGGTGCACGCAACTCAAGTAGCCTTTTTAGGCGGTTATTACGGTTAATAACGCGTCGGTATAAATCATTCAAATCAGATGTTGCAAATCGCCCACCATCCAACGGAACCAACGGTCGTAATTCTGGCGGTAAAATTGGCAACACATCTAAAATCATCCATTCTGGCTTGGTACCTGAGCGCTTAAAGGCTTCCAATACTTTCAGTCGTTTAGCGAGCTTTTTGATTTTGGCATTCGAACTAGTTGTTGTAAGTTCCGTGCGTAAGGTCTCAATTTCAACTGCTAAATTCAGTCTTTTGAGCAATTCACGTATCGCCTCAGCACCCATCAGCGCCGTAAACTCATTGCCATATTGGTTTTTTTTCTCGCGATATTCTTCTTCGTTAAGTAATTGCTTTGACTGAAGAGGAGTTAACAAAGGATCAATAACAACAAACGATTCAAAATACAGCACTTTTTCAATGTCGCGTAGCGTCATATCCAGCACAATACCTAGCCGGCTAGGAAGTGACTTTAGGAACCAAATATGTGCCACCGGACTGGCTAATTCAATATGTCCCATACGTTCGCGACGTACTTTGGATAGTGTCACTTCTACGCCACATTTTTCACAAACAGTATTGCGATGTTTGAGGCGCTTATACTTACCACATAAACATTCGAAGTCTTTGATTGGACCAAAAATGCGTGCGCAAAATAATCCATCTCTTTCCGGCTTAAAAGTACGATAATTAATCGTCTCTGGTTTTTTAACCTCTCCATAAGACCAAGGGTGTCGGCGCATCATTTCGGGCGACGCAATACCGATTTTGATCGCATCAAATTCATCATTTTTTTTAATTTGTTGAAGCAGATCCAAAAGTGCTTTCATAGTTGTTCCTGTGTGAAATACGCTACACGGTTACCAATTGTATTGTTATGAGGTATGGCGTTCAAGCTCAATATTAAGGGCTAGTGAACGAATTTCCTGAACCAACACATTAAATGATTCGGGCATACCCGCTTCCATCTTCTGCTCGCCTTTGACAATATTTTCATACACCTTGGCGCGTCCTGATACATCATCTGATTTAACAGTTAGAATCTCTTGTAGGGTATAAGAGGCACCATAAGCCTCTAGTGCCCACACCTCCATTTCACCAAAGCGCTGTCCACCAAACTGTGCTCGGCCACCCAACGGCTGTTGAGTTACGAGGCTATAGGGTCCTGTAGAACGTGCGTGCATTTTTTCGTCTACAAGATGGTGTAATTTCAAGTAATACATAACACCAACTGTAATCTTACGATCAAACGGTTCACCAGTAAGTCCGTCATACAGAGTCATCTGAGTTTTCGTATCATTAAACCCAAAAGATTGTTTGTTTGGCAAGTCGTCTGGATAAGCCAATTGCAACATGGCTTTGATCTCATCTTCTTTTGCGCCATCAAATACTGGCGTTGCAAATGGCACGCCCGCTTTTAATTGGTCGGTAAGCACCAAAATTTCTTTATCTGTAAATTGACCTAACGCTTCTTCAGCACTTGTATGTTGATAAACTTGGCTTAATAAGCTACGTAACTCAAGAAGACGATGCTGATGAAGCATCGTTTCAATGCGCTCTCCCAAACCTTTTGCAGCCCAACCAAGATGCACTTCCAAAACTTGGCCAATATTCATACGAGAAGGCACACCGAGTGGGTTGAGCACGATGTCAACAGAGCGTCCATCTGGCATGTAAGGCATATCTTCAACAGGTAGGATTTTAGAAACTACTCCCTTGTTTCCGTGACGACCAGCCATTTTATCGCCCGCCTGCAAACGACGCTTCACAGCAATGAATACCTTGACCATCTTCTGAACGCCCGGCGGTAGTTCATCTCCTTGTGTTAATTTACGTTTTTTATCCTCAAATTTTGCATCAAATACTTGGCGTTTTTGTTTAAGATCTTCATAAATCAGCGCAAGCTTATCGGCTACTTTCGTATCTTCCAACACAATACCAAACCAATCATATTTTGAAGATAAACCAGTCAAATAAGTCTTATTAATCGTTGTTGGGATTTTAGTGGTTCGCTTTGATTTTGGTGACATGCGCTGACCAATTAGCAGGCGCTCGGCTCGATCAAAGGCATCATTTTCAAAAATACGTAGTTGGTCGTGCAAATCCAAGCGATATCTTTCTAACTCGCTATCAACAATAGATTGTGCACGCTGATCACGCTTAACGCCTTCTCTAGTAAAGACTTGTACATCAATAACGGTACCTGCCATTCCTGCCTCAACGCGTAGCGATGTATCTTTCACATCTGATGCCTTTTCGCCAAAAATAGCGCGCAGTAATTTTTCTTCAGGCGTTAGCTGCGTCTCACCCTTTGGTGTAACCTTGCCTACTAATACATCGCCCGGCGCCACTTCAGCACCAATATAGACAATACCTGATTCATCTAAACGTGCTTGTGTAGATTCTGATAAGCCAGGGATATCACGCGTAATTTCTTCAGAACCTAATTTGGTGTCACGTGCAACAACAGACAATTCCTCAATATGAATTGAGGTATAGCGATCATCCGCAACAATCTTCTCAGAGATTAAAATAGAGTCTTCGAAGTTATAGCCATGCCAAGGCATAAAAGCTACAGTCACATTCTGACCCAGCGCTAATTCACCCAGATCCGTGGAGGCTCCATCAGCCAATACATCACCTTTGGCAACCTTGTCTCCCACTTTAACAATCGCACGCTGATTGATATTCGTATTTTGATTAGATCGCGTAAACTTGACTAGGTTATAAATATCGACCCCTACTTCACTTGTGCTTGCCTCTTTGTCATTCACCCGAACAACAATACGGCTCGCATCAACATAGTCTACATATCCACCTCGACCAGCAATAACCATGGTGCCCGAATCCATTGCTACTGCTTTTTCGATACCTGTTCCAACAAGCGGTTTTTCTGACCGTAAACAAGGGACTGCTTGACGTTGCATATTTGCGCCCATTAGCGAACGGTTCGCATCGTTGTGCTCTAAAAATGGTATCAGTGCCGCTGCAACTGATACAATTTGTCCCGTTGAGACATCCATATATTCCACCCGATCAGGTGTCGTCAAAATGGTTTCGCCTTTTTCCCGACAAGTAACTAGCTCATCAACCAATTTACCGTCCTTGCTCAGTTCCGCATTGGCTTGTGCAATCACATAACGACCTTCTTCAATAGCAGAAAGGTACTTGACTTCATTGGTTACGTATCCGTTAACAACCTTGCGGTAAGGTGTCTCTAAAAACCCATAGTGATTGGTACGCGCAAAAATAGAAAGGGAATTGATTAACCCAATATTCGGCCCCTCTGGTGTTTCGATTGGGCAAACTCGACCATAGTGAGTAGGATGCACATCACGTACCTCAAACCCGGCTCGATCACGCGTCAATCCGCCAGGCCCTAAAGCTGATACCCGTCGCTTATGGGTAATTTCAGACAACGGGTTCGTTTGATCCATGAATTGCGACAGCTGAGAAGAGCCAAAAAATTCTTTAATAGCAGCCGTAATTGGTTTTGCGTTGATTAAATCCTGCGGCATCAATTGATCCATCTCAACTTGACTAAGGCGCTCCTTCACCGCTTTTTCAACACGTACTAAACTTGCGCGAAATTGGTTTTCTATTAATTCTCCCACCGAGCGTACGCGACGATTGCCTAAGTGGTCAATATCGTCAACTTCTCCTCGACCATTGCGTAACTCAATAAGCATGGCAATCGTAACCACAATATCTTCAACGCTGAGAATGTTGCCAGTACTGTAACCTTTTTCATTAAAACGCCCCAGTAGACGATTAAACCAACCAGCAGCCTTATCGTGTACTTTAAGTTGGTAGGTACGGGAATTAAATTTCATGCGACCAACATGAGATAAATCATAGGCATCCACACTAAAAAACAAGCGTTGGAACAACTGCTCAACAGCTTCTTCGGTAGGTGGTTCTCCAGGACGCATCATCCGATAAATCGCCATGCGCGACTGTTGCTGGCCATTGATATCATCAATACGTAGAGTCTGGGAAATGTAAGCACCTTGATCTAGATCATTAACGTATAGTACTGCAATTTCCGAAATAGCATTGGCTCGTAGAGCCTCAAGAATTCCTTCATTGATTTCTTCATTAGCCCTAGCAATTACTTCACCTGTTTCGGTATTGACAACAGACTTAGCTAACACCCTGCCAAACAAAACATCAACTGACACGTCAATACGATCAATACCTGCTTGTTCCATATGTTGAACATGCTTGGTAGTAATACGCTTGCCTTTTTCAACCAGTAATTCACCGTCAGGCGCAACAATATCAGATTTGGCGATATCGCCCCTTAAGCGCTTCGGCAACAAGCGCATCTTTAGCGTTGGCTGTAAGTAAAAAGTATCGGTATCATAGAAATCATGCAAAATCGCTTCGTTATCATAACCTAACGCTTTCAACAAAATCGTAATGGGTATTTTGCGACGACGATCAATGCGAAAATACAATAGATCTTTGTGATCAAACTCAAAATCTAACCATGATCCGCGATAGGGAATAATACGCGCAGAAAATAATAGCTTGCCAGAAGAATGTGTTTTACCTCGGTCATGCTCAAAAAACACGCCTGGGCTACGATGCAGCTGAGAAACCACGACACGCTCTGTTCCGTTGATGACAAATGAACCATTAGTAGTCATTAGCGGAATCTCGCCCATATATACATTATTCTCACGCACTTCCTTAATCGTCTTTTTGGAAGATTCACGATCAAATATTGTCAATTGGATATTAGCGCGAAGCGGTGCCGCATAAGTCATGCCACGCATTTGACACTCTTGTACATCAAAAGATGGCTCTTCAAACATATAATGCGAAAAATCTAGGCGAGCGTAGCCACTATTACTCACAATTGGAAAAATAGACTGGAAAGCTGCCTGCAAACCAATGGTTTTGCGTTTTTCTGGTCGTATACCTTGTTGTAAAAACTCCCGATAGGACTCCATTTGAATAGCCAAAAGCGGTGGGATCTCCAGCACATTAATACTCTTGGCAAAACTTTTACGGATACGCTTTTTCTCAGTCAATGAGTAACTCATTAGCAAACTCCATCAAAATAGGGTGCACAAGCAAGCTAAAATTCCATCCGTACAGCACACAAATAAACAAGAAGAGCCGATGCTATGCATCAGCCAATTTTTGTTGCACTCAAACGTTACTTCATCTCCGCTTTGGCGCCCACTTCAGTGAGTTGTTTGATGAAATTTTCTGCATCAGATTTTGGTACACTCTCTTTAATCATTTTGGGTGCTGCATCCACCAAATCTTTGGCTTCTTTAAGTCCTAAACCAGTAATAGTACGCACCACTTTAATTACGCTTACTTTCTGATCACCCACTGCAGTAAGTAAAACATCAAATTCTGTTTTTTCAGCACTGGCTACTTCTTCATTGGCCTGAGCATTACCACTTCCACCCGCTACTACCATCGCCGCAGCCGATACGCCAAATTTCTCTTCAAATGCTTTGACCAAATCATTAAGATCAATCACACTCATGTTGCTAATAGCCTCAAGAATGTCATCTTTGCTAATCGCCATGTCCTATCTCCTGAAAACAATTATTCCTAAAATTAAGCAACTTCTGTTTCTTTTTTGCTTGCGATGGCCGCTAACACACGCGCTAAACCGACCACAGGCGACTGGATGACACCGAGCAACTGAGCCAATAATGCTAAATGATCCGGAATAGCAGAAAACGCTGCTACATCCTTTTCAGATAGTAATTGACCGCTATAGCTGCCTCCTTTGACAACCAGCTCCTCTTCTTCATGAGCAAATCGGCAAAGCACTCTTGTTACAGCAACAGGATCCGATGACATACCGTATAAAAGTGGTCCGTTCATCTTTTCTGATAAATTTTCAAAAGATGTCCCTTCCACTGAACGGCGTGCTAAGGTATTTTTGAGTACACGCAAAAACACCCCTTTTTCTCTCGCCTGTAAACGCAGTTTGGTTAAACCAGCCACACTAACACCGCGGTACTCAGCAATAACAATTGTTTGAGCTTTATCAATTTGTGCTTTTGCTTCGGCCACCACTGCTTTCTTAGATTCAATATGAGAACTCAAGGTCTACCCTCCTAATCCTACAGATAGCATATGCATGCTATACCAATTAAAATGGCGACCAATTTCAGAAGATTAACTGTCATGAAATGGTGCCCACGGGCAGAATTGAACTGCCGGCCACTCCCTTACCAAGGGAGTGCTCTACCTCTGAGCTACATGGGCGCATCTATCGCGACAAAACGCCTATTCGGCCAAATTATCTGCGCAGGACGCCGAACAACAATTAAGTTCCAGTGAACTCCTGCGATCTCCGATGACTGATTTTCCTACAACAACGCTCCAAAATTTAAATGCTGGAGAGCCTGAAGGATACGCCGTACACTACTCCCACTTTAAAAACTGGATCACGACAGCACCGAGACGCTACCGGTATCCACTTTAATTCCCACCCCCATTGTGCTAGACAAAGTAATTTTCTTCAAATACAGCCCCTTAGCAGTGCTCGGTTTTGCTCTAATTAATGCGTCCACCAGCACACTGAGATTATCCTGCAGCGCCTTGACTTCAAAAGAAGCCCGTCCAATTGTGCTATGCACGACACCACCTTTATCTGTTCGATACTGTACTTGCCCTGCCTTTGCTTTTTTGACTGCTTCTGCCACGTTAGCTGAAACAGTGCCCACCTTAGGATTAGGCATCATGCCACGAGGACCAAGAATTTGTCCTAATTGTCCCACAACACGCATAGCGCTCGGCGTGGCAATAACCACATCAAAATCAATATTGCCCGATCTAACAGCCTGCGCAAGATCTTCAAATCCAACGATATCTGCTCCAGCCTCCTTGGCAATTTCTGCTTCCTCGCCTTGCGCAAATACGGCAATTCTTAACGTCTTGCCCGTACCATGAGGCAAAACTACAGCACCACGGACAGCCTGATCAGATTTGCGCGGGTCAACCCCTAAATTAACCGCCACATCAATTGATTCATCAAATTTTGCTGTCGCAGACTGTTTAGCCAGCTGCAATGCCTCACCTATAGAATATTGTGTATCACGTTTCGCTAAAGCATCCAGTTGCTGTAAGCGTTTAGACAGTTTTCCCATACTATAAGCCCTCCACCTCAATACCCATTGATCGTGCAGAACCAGCAATGGTACGGACTGCTGCTGCCAAATTAACGGCAGTTAAATCAACTTTTTTAGTATGCGCAATCTCTTCCACTTGCTTTAGCGAAACTTTCCCTACCTTATCTGTATGAGGACGTGGGCTGCCTTTTGCTAACCCAGCGGCTTTGAGCAACAATACTGACGCTGGGGGTGTTTTTAATTCAAAATCAAAAGATTTATCCGCATACACAGCGATTAAGACCGGAATAGGCAATCCCAGTTCCAGGTTCTGAGTTTTAGCATTAAAAGCTTTGCAAAACTCCATAATGTTCAGCCCACGCTGCCCTAGTGCTGGTCCAATAGGTGGTGCAGGATTGGCTTGACCAGCTGGTACTTGTAGTTTTATATACCCCAAAATTTTCTTTGCCACGAAAGGCTCCTGATCAGGTGGGATGCAATAAACTACCCACCCAAAAACCATTGAACGGTAAATCTTCTGATTGTAACGTTTTAATCAAAAAGTATCAACACATACTTATTCAATTACAGCTTTTCGATTTGGTTAAAACCCAACTCTACGGGCGTGTCTCGACCAAATATCTGAACAGAAATACGCACTTTGCTGCGCTCGTAATTTACCTCATCAACAATGCCATCAAAATCGTTAAAGGGTCCTTCAATTACCCGTACACGTTGACCAACCTCAAATAGCACTTTTGGTTTTGGTTTTTCAACACCGTCTTGTATACGTTGCGTAATGGCATCTACCTCTTGTTGTGAAATGGACGAAGGTCGATTGCTCGTACCGCCAATAAATCCTGTTACTTTGGGAATACTTTTGACAATATGCCAAGTTTCATCCGACATTTCCATTTCAACCAGCACATATCCTGGGAAAAATTTGCGCTCAGAAATTTTGCGTTGGCCGTCTTTTATATCCACTACTTCCTCAACAGGTACCAAAATTTCGCCAAATTGATCGGACAGTTCTTCCCGCTCAATACGCTCACGCAACAGTCTCTGCACGCTTTTTTCAAAACCAGAATAAGCGTGTACTACGTACCATTGTTTTGCCATCCTCAGCCCCGTCGCAACAGTAGATCGTTAAATACCCAAAATAACAGCGAGTCAATCAGCCACATAAATAGTGACAAAAGCAAAATAAACACAAACACCAATAAGGTTAATCGCAAAGATTCTTGTCGAGTTGGCCAAACTACCTTTCGACCTTCTTCAATGGAAGACTTGACATAAGATAACAATGCCTTGCCAGCATTCGCCTGGCTCATCACAAGGATACCAAGTAACAACAGCATCATGATAGCTAAAATACGCCAGGCAATTTGCATTGTCGGAAATACATAAAACAGCGTAAATCCGGCACACACTAAAAGTAGCGCTAGAATGACTTTCAATTTATCCGATATATTAATTTTCATACAAAGCCTCAGGTAGCTGGCAACAAAAAACTAACTGGCGCTTTACCAGTTAGTCCCATCTGGCAGGTCAGGAGGGTCTCGAACCCCCAACCCTCGGTTTTGGAGACCGATACTCTACCAATTGAGCTACTGACCTCTATCACCACCCCTCACACAATAATCTTAGATACCACTCCTGCTCCGACAGTATGACCACCTTCTCGGATAGCAAAGCGTAAGCCTTCTTCCATAGCAATGGGAGCAATGAGTTCTACCGTCATTTCAATGTTATCGCCTGGCATAACCATTTCAACGCCAGCTTTCAATTTAATGGCACCTGTCACATCGGTTGTTCTAAAGTAAAACTGTGGACGGTAGTTGGCAAAAAACGGCGTGTGTCGACCCCCTTCTTCTTTGGACAACACATACACTTTAGCTTCAAAAGCTGTATGGGGGTAATGGTACCAGGTTTAGCCAATACTTGTCCTCTTTCCACTTCTTCACGCTTGGTGCCACGTAATAAAATCCCAACATTGTCTCCAGCTTGGCCTTGATCTAGTAACTTACGGAACATTTCAACACCTGTACAAATTGTTTTTTGGGTGTCTTTTAGGCCGACAATCTCAAGCTCATCACTGACTTTGACAATACCACGCTCTACACGACCCGTCACAACCGTTCCTCGTCCTGCAATAGAAAATACATCTTCAATAGACAGTAAGAAGGGTTTGTCTAAAACACGTTCTGGGTTAGGAATATACTGATCGAGGGCTTCTGCTAGTTGGAGGATGGAGGGCTCACCCAGTTCACCTTTATCTCCTTCTAGGGCTTTTAAAGCAGAGCCTTTGATCATGGGAATTTTGTCCCCAGGAAATTCATAGGAAGTCAGCAGATCTCTCACCTCCATTTCTACCAATTCTAATAATTCAGCATCATCCACCATGTCACATTTGTTCAGATAGACCACAATGTAAGGAACACCAACTTGGCGGGCTAATAGAATATGCTCACGGGTTTGAGGCATGGGTCCATCGGCAGCTGACACCACCAATATGGCTCCATCCATTTGTGCGGCACCTGTGATCATGTTCTTGATATAGTCAGCATGACCTGGGCAATCCACATGGGCATAGTGACGAGCCGCTGTTTCATACTCCACATGGGAAGTGTTAATGGTAATGCCCCTTGCTTTTTCTTCTGGGGCATTATCAATTTGATCATAACCTTTGGCTTCCCCCCCAAACTGGCGGGATAAAATCGTTGTGATGGCAGCCGTTAAGGTTGTTTTACCGTGGTCAACATGACCAATAGTACCCACATTAACATGGGGTTTTGTCCGTTCAAATTTGTTTTTAGCCATTTGGGGGGATCCTTCTTAACAAGTGTTAATTGTACTATTTCCAAAACCGCTGAATCTATATTTTTTTATGAACATCAATACCCAATTGAATTTTTTTAAGCATTCTTTGGCCGGAACTGGAGCGGGTGAAGGGAATCGAACCCTCGTCATAAGCTTGGAAGGCTTCTGCTCTACCATTGAGCTACACCCGCTTTCCGCTTCATACGCTTTACATACCAGCACCACTTTTGCGTAATTTTACTCTCAATCCAATTTCATATTCTAACCGAACACAGCAACTTATAAGCACATATCAAAACGTCTAAACTTAGTAAAATTCCTCTGCATTTCTTCATGATTTTTGCAAAACTCAAAAACATTTAGTGCTTAGTACCTAAAAATTAGCCAAGGTAAACTGAAAAAAATCGCATTGCTAGCAAAAATAGCAACACAACATAATTCAATTAATAACTATTTTGAACTATTCATGTTTTATGTTTGCCGCTCTTATTTTAAAACCAATCAATATTTCGATAGGTCATAATTTTTAGTTCAAAAATCCTCAATTGCCCATAACTTTACTCACAACAAAAATTTTGCTTTTGATTTTGTGTAACAAGTTTATTTGCAATATTTTCGCTGGACATATCCTAAGGTTATAATATAGCCTTCAGTTCTGTTCGTTGACATACCGATTTTTTAAATACCTTAAATGCCTGATGTGAATCAATCATACTATCACCCAAAATACAAGCTCTCGTTCTGTATTGCGCTTTAATTTTTTGTGAAGGCTCAATCATAATTTTGTGATAATTACCCCAAGCTGTTTCTCTAAAATACAATGGGTATCCCCATCGCCTTGCTTTGTGCCATTAAAAAATGCAAGCTAGTACCTTCGGGTCTTAAGTAACACTTACGATCTACACACAAAGTAATACTACGGTTTTGAATCCAAGCGCCCTAACGAGATGTAAAGCAAGGCAATAACAACCTTTACAGCCATTCCAAGATACAACAACATTCATCATTTTTTCCCTTTTGTTACTCATAATTAAGAACCACTGGATGATCAGTACCAAATAGACACCAAAATCCAACAGCAGATCCCAAAAGCAATAAAGGGAACAGAACCCCAAAAGGAATTGATTGGTGGAGGGGGAAGGATTCGAACCTTCGAAGGCTGAGCCATCAGATTTACAGTCTGCTCCCGTTGACCGCTTGGGTACCCCTCCATGAGAATCGAGGGGGCATCATAATGCCTACACCATTAATCGTCAACTATCTGAAACTGAACCCATATCTTCCGTGTCCTAACCATTTGCCAAGATAGCAGGTCAAATGGGCAAGTAAACCTTACAACTTCATAAACTTAAGTAAGTTGTTGGGTAATTTTACGGTATTTCATTTCTAATGCTTCTGGTGTTTCAACATGATCAGGGTCAATAATAATACAATCAACTGGACACACTGACTGACACTGTGATTGATCAAAATGACCAACGCATTCAGTGCACAAATTCGGATTAATTTCGTAAATTGCTTCACCCTGCGAGATAGCATTGTTTGGACACTCTGGTTCGCAAACATCGCAATTGATGCATTCATCAGTAATTTTTAAAGCCATGATATTTCCAAACCGTATAATCTTAATTTACCCATTATCTACCTAAAAATTAGGAATTTGCGATAAATTTTAGTAATGCGTATTGCGTATGGCAGCTTTTTCCAGTTCGAGTAATCTGCCACTGATCTAAAATAGGTAAAGTATCCGACTCAATATATACCTGACCACCAGTCGTTAAACAATGGGGTATAGTATCCAATAACCGAGGCAACATATTTGCGCCGAAAGGGGGATCGAGAAAGACCACGTCAAACCGTCTTGATTCCTGTTTTATGTGCAGCAAAGCATCGCCCATAACGATTTCTACATTTTTGGCTTCTAACTCCCGTTTACTATCATTCAGGTATTTTACAGCTTGAGCATTACGCTCAACCATTAATACGTAATCTGCACCACGAGAGGCAGCTTCGAAACCGAGTGCGCCGCTACCCGCAAAAAGATCGAGACAACAATAACCTCTCAATGATCCTAACCAATTGAATAACGTCTCGCGCGTTCTATCTGACGTGGGATGTAGTCCATCACAATCTGGAAAACGTAACAACCGATGTCGATATTGTCCGGCGATAATTCGAACTTGGTTTTTTGAGCGATGCATCGCGTATTATCCAAACAAACGCCTGATGGATCTACTTGGTTAGCCAAAAAAACGGCGCAACTTATCCATAAAGGAACGCGTTAGGGGATTTTGGTTATCTTTTACGCCTTGAGAAATGGCTTCGAATTCCTCAAGAAGTGCTCTTTGCCGCTCCGTCAATTTAATAGGTGTCTCCAGTACAACATGACACAGCAAATCGCCCTGTTGACCACCATTTATTGCTTTAATCCCTTTGTTGCGTAGTCTGAAAATTTTTCCAGATTGCGTCTCGGGAGGTATTTTCATTTTAGCAAGACCATCTAGAGTCGGCATTTCAATTTCGCCGCCTAGCGCTGCTACCGTAAAAGAAATAGGCATTGTACAGTGCAAATCAATACCGTCTCGCTCAAAAATGCTATGTGGCTTGATATGAATAAATACATATAAGTCACCTGCACCACCACCTCTTGCACCATGCTCTCCCTTGCCAGAAAGCCTGATACGCACACCATTATCAACCCCAGCTGGTACCTTCACATTGAACGTGTAATCTTTCTTTTGTAGTCCACTACCGCGACAAGCCGAACAAAACTCTTTAATGGTCTTACCTGTACCGTGACAAGCTGGACAAGTTTGTTGAATAGAAAAAAATCCCTGCGACATACGTATCTGTCCATGCCCATGACAATGTGAACAAGTTACTGGCGAGGTACCTGGTTTTGCGCCGCTACCCTGACAAGTTTTACAAGTCTCACTACCTGCAATATGCAAGGCTTTCTCGCAGCCCTTCGCTGCTTCTTCTAGAGATATTTCTAGGTCATAACGCAAGTCATTTCCGCGTTGTGCATGTGCATTTCCGCCTGTACTGCGACCGCCAAAAATATCGCCAAAAATATCGCCGAATACATCTGAGAAATGACCAAACCCCGCTGACGCATTTTGGTCAAGGCCAGCTTGCCCAAATTGATCGTAAGCAGAGCGTTTTTGAGGGTCAGAGAGTATTTCATAAGCCTCTTTAATGCCCTTGAATTTTTCTTCTGCTTTTTTGTCATTAGGGTTGCGGTCAGGATGATATTTCATCGCGAGCCGTCGATATGCTTTCTTGATTTCTTCGTCCGATGCGCTGGAAGTTAAACCAAGCTCCTCATAGTAGTTCGGTTTTGCCATGTTGTACTCTGTTGTTAAAATGGGAACGCATCACCCTATGTGGTGGCGATATTAGCAACTTACAAGATAAAATAGACCTATTTTAATTAAATTTGATAGAATGTTGCTGATGTATTGAGACTTTAAAAGGTGGTGGTTTGGAAGCCTTGTGTGTTGCTAAGCAAGTAAGTATATTTTACCAGAATAGACTTCACCTTTCTTGTAACTATTCCAGTCTCTGATAATACTACATGGTAGGCTAGTTGCCTTATACAAGATTTATAACATAAACTAAAAAAATCGGAGTTCTTAATGTCGCAACCCGTCCGACTTGATCATTCGCTAGAACAACGTCATGTCACGATGATGGCTATTGCAGGCGTCATTGGCGCTGGTTTATTTGTCGCATCCGGTCACATCATCAATATGGCAGGTCCGGCAGCATTAATTGCCTATATTATGGCAGGTGGCTTAGCTACGATCATTACACGCATGCTCGGTGAAATGGCTTTTGCATCGCCTGATACAGGCTCTTTTTCTGTCTATGCTGAACGCGCCATTGGTCCTTGGGCAGGCTTCACCATAGGATGGCTATATTGGTGGACATGGGTAATGGTATTACCCATGGAAACAAATATTGCTGGTATCATTCTTCACGCTTGGTTTCCAGCTATTCCAGTTTGGATTATGGTATTAGCTATCACGCTATTTTTAACAGCAACGAACCTGTTAAATGTCAAAAATTATGGCGAATTTGAATTTTGGTTTGCGCTCATTAAAGTAGTTGCCATTATCACGTTCTTAGTATTAGGCTTTAGTGCCATGATCAACATTTGGCCTTATGGCAACGTATCAGGCATAGCACAGTTAACTGCTAAGGGAGGCTTCATGCCAAATGGCTTTGGTGCAGTTATTTTAGCCATGTTCAGTACGATCTTTGCTTTCATCGGTACCGAGATTGCGGCGATTGCGGCAGCAGAATCAAAAAATCCCGCTAAGCAAATTGCGATGGCGAGTCGATCTATTATATGGCGGATTTTTATTCTCTATGTCGGCTCAATGACCGTAATTGTCTCGCTTATTCCTTGGAATGACCCAAACCTCATAACCATTGGACCATTTCGCTATGTGTTAGAACGCATGGATATTCCTTATGCGGGTTTCTTTATTGACGCTATCGTTTTAACAGCGGTATTAAGCTGCTTTAACTCAGGGCTTTATACAGCATCCCGTATGTTGTTTTCTTTAAGTACAAGGGGTCACGCACCCATTGCAATGCGGTTGGTTGCTCGAAATGGTTCGCCTCAGTTTGCCGTTATAGCATCCAGTCTTGTCGGCTTCATCGCTGTTATTGCAAACTACGCAGCTCCCGAAGCAGTTTTTGGTTTTCTCATGAGTACAACAGGCGCTACGATTCTCTTAATGTACATTGTGATTGCTGTCTCGCAACTAAGAATGCGTCGTCAATTAGAAGCAGCAAACCAGCCTATTGGCTTAAAAACTTGGTTTTATCCGTGGTTAACTTGGGCAACCATCTTTTGCATGATTGCGATCACACTCATGATGTTAATTCGAGAAGAAACCAGGTCAGCTGTGATTAGCACAACCCTACTGGGCTTTATTATTGTTGGAATAGCGCTTTTTATACAGCATCGCAACCATCAACGTTCTTAAAATCATTAACAGCACTAATCCTAGAGGAAGGATGACATTCCCTAAATGTAGAACTGACCGCTTTCGTTGTGGTCGCTTTGAATTCGCCTTATCGCGCCCTTTAATTATGGGTGTACTAAACATTACCCCTGATTCTTTTTCCGATGGTAATCGTTTTTATCTAGTTGATGCAGCCATGGCTCACGCAGAACGTATGGTCGAAGAGGGCGTTGATATTATCGATGTTGGTGGTGAATCCACAAGACCGCAAGCAAAACCCATTAACCATCAAGAAGAATTGGATCGTATAAGTCCTGTACTAGAAAAACTGCAAGCCTTGTCGGTTCCTATTTCGTTAGACACAAGACATGCTACTGTCATGGCTCACACAATCAACAACCATTGGGTAGACATGATTAACGATGTACACGCATTGGAAAATCCGCACGCTTTGGAAATATTAGCCGCTGCTCCCACAATCGGCATATGCTTGATGCATATGCAAGGCACACCTGCTTCCATGCAATGTGATCCATCTTATCAAGATGTTGTCAAAAACGTATCACATTACCTTAAAGAAAGAGTAGCAGCTTGTTGGCAATCCGGTATTGCAACAGAGCGTGTTTTGGTTGATCCAGGGTTTGGGTTTGGTAAAACCTTTTCGCATAATATGACTTTACTTCATCACATCAAAATAATTCAAAAAATAACTGGTAGACCCGTATTGGCTGGACTTTCTCGAAAATCAATGCTGGGTACAATCACTAAGGAGTCCGTACCCAGCGAGCGTTTAGGAGCAAGTATTGCCATCGCACTTGAAGCGATCAAACAAGGTGCTACCATGGTACGCGTGCATGATGTTAAACCAACAAAACAAGCTATCGAAGTTTATTTAGCCTGCCGCTAAAAAAGCACATCGTAAAATGGTAACTTCCTCTACAATGTGCACTATATCAATAAATTCGATGTCATCAGCATGGCGCAACGCTACTTTGGAACAGATGGTATTAGGGGTACCGTCGGCCAATTTCCAATTACCCCAGAATTTGCCTTAAGGCTCGGTTTTGCAGCAGGTCGCGTATTAGTAGATCACGACCAACACTTACCAACTGTTCTCATTGGTAAAGATACACGGATTTCCAGCTATATGATTGAAGCAGCATTAGCAGCAGGATTTACTGCTGCGGGGATACATGTGCTATTAACAGGGCCCTTACCAACACCTGCTGTGGCTTATTTAACACGCACTTTGCGCTTAGCGGCTGGCATTGTGGTATCTGCATCACATAATCCTTATCAAGACAATGGGATTAAATTTTTTGCAGCCAATGGACAAAAGCTAGCAGAAAGTTTAGAGCAAGAAATTGAAGTGATGCTGGATAAACCGATGACAAACCTTCCTGCTTGCCAACTGGGTCGAGCAAGAAGAATGGACAGTGCCGCGGATCGTTATATTGAATTTTGTAAAAGCTGTTTTCCAAACTATTTTTCATTGCGCGGTCTAAAAATAGTCGTTGACTGTGCACATGGTGCCACTTATCACATTGCCCCTAAAGTATTTCATGAATTGGGAGCAGATGTTATCGGCATAGGTATTGAGCCATCTGGCTTTAATATCAATGATAAGGTAGGTGCCATTTACCCAACTACCTTGCAAACAGCCGTACTGGAAAACAAGGCTGATTATGGGCTTGCCTTTGATGGAGATGGCGACCGCTTAATTATGGTTGATCGGGAGTGTCATATCTATAACGGGGATTATCTTGTCTATATTATTGCTAAAGCAAAATTACAAACAGAACAACACAAAAAGGGAGTTGTCGGAACTGTCATGACGAATATGGCCATGGAACTTGCTCTAGCACAAATTGGTATTCCTTTTGAACGGGCTAGCGTCGGGGATCGCTATATCTTTGAAAAATTACAAACCTTAGGCTGGACCATCGGTGGAGAAGCATCAGGTCATATCTTATGCCTCGATAAACACACAACTGGTGATGGCATTATTTCAGCCTTACAAGTTTTTGCAGGATTGACTCAATTGCAACAAGATCTCAATGATATTCGTCAAGAATGGAAACCTTTCCCACAAAGCTGTATCAATGTACCCATTATCGGTAAAAATTGGCAGCTTGCCACTCAAGTAGTCGTCAATGCTGCACAGCAAGCGCTTGCTAATACAGGTCGTGTCGTGATTCGGCCCTCTGGCACAGAACCTGTCTTACGTATTATGGTCGAAGCTTCTGAAGCGGCGCTAGCAAAACAGTGGGCAGAAAGAATCGCACAAAGCCTGTTAGTAGCAGATTAACTAATAAACCTATGGATACCCTATCTTTACTTTTGCCTTTCTTCACGCAATATGGACATATTGCGGTTTTTGTCATGCTCCTTATCTGTGGTTTGGGTTTACCGCTACCTGAAGATATCACCTTAGTTGCTGGTGGCATCATCGCTGGATTAGGTTATGTTAGCGAAGACGTGATGTTGATAGCTTGCTTATCTGGCGTACTGGCAGGCGACACCCTAGTGTTTACAATGGGTTCGCTATTTGGTAAAACCATCAAACGTTGGTTTTGGGTTGCGCACCTTTTAAACAAGAAACGCCTTGCTTCAGCCAAAATAAAATCGGCGCAATACAGCAACCAAATCCTCTTTACTGCACGGTTTTTGCCCGGTCTTCGTGCCGTAATTTTTCTTACCGCTGGCATCAGCCATCATGTCAAATTCTGGCGGTTTTTGTTGATTGATAGTATCGCCGCAACAATTTCAGTTCCTATTTGGGTATATCTTGGCATTTATGGCGCAAGAAATATGGATCAGATTACACAGTGGATATATCACACACAATTGGGTATGTTAGCTTTTGTAATACTAATCATTTTGATCGTTATTTTACTAGGGTGGTGGTATCAAAAATACCGAAAAAATGAGCCTATCTAGCCCTGGTCGCAAAAGTTGACCATAACAGGCTTCTTGTTTGTTGCTTTCATCCCACTTCTCCTCAATAAGATATAAATCCTAAATTGAATAACTTATAAATTTTAAAGCTTTTAAAAACAGATAAAACATTGCAGAAGAGCATACCCAAATAACCATGATACAGGTAATCTTCTCTACTGTGGATAGCGTCACACTTTTAGAATAAATACGATAGACTTCAATAGCACCCGCTGTTATGCCTGAAAAGAATAGAAGAAATGCAATGCAGTTAAGTGCTTTTTCTAGTGCGCCTGAGTTCAATGACACTAGGACTGCTACGACTGCTAGGACTGCTAGGACTATGGATGCTGTTTTCATTTTCATTTCCTGTCTTTAATGATCTGCTGTAAGAGCAAGCAAGATTGTCGCTAATAGTATTGCGTATCCTATGGCTAGCTTGGCTAACGTTTTCATCTCACTCTTCTTTTTTATCAAATATTTTAACTTAAAAAAAATCTTCAGCTTTACCCAAATCCTCAATTTTTCAAATTGTTGTAAACCATGTCACCTTCAACTCAGTGATTAACCCATCAAGAGGAATATCCCAGTTTGTGTGCGGAACATGTTGAATGCACTGACAGGTAAAAGATACGCCAATGACAATTGGTTTTTGCGCCAAGCGGTGAAACTGCCGAAACTTTAAGGAAGCATCATAAAACCCACCGCCCTGCCCAAGTCGGTATCCCTGATGATCTACTGCCAGTAACGGCACAAACAAAATATCTAGCTGTCGTGCTCGTTTAAAAGGATAGATACGTTGAACAGATTTCGCGAACGGGTGAAGTAACAGTTGCTTTGCTGAGTATGGCACAAATTGCAACTGACGACCCCATTTGGGCACTTGCGGCAAATACAGTTGCACTTTTTTTAATAAAGCTCGCTTGATCAGGGGCAATAAATCCAACTCCGAACCATAAGCCCGGTACACTGCAATACGTTGTCCACGCTTGAGTAAATTATCTGCCTGTTTGGCAATATTCTGAGCAGCATAGCGACGCCATGAGGCTGATAAGACTTGTCGTTGCAAACGCATTTGGCAACGCAATTGTTTTTTATAAGAGTCAATATCTCGGTCAGTCATTAAGCATGCTTTAGCATAAACATTCAAGAGCTTTTGCTAATCTGCAAAAGATAAACCAGCCATCAGTAAATTTGAGTGGTTTAGAATACTCTTTTCAAAAACTTGAAGTTCTTTTTCGATCCCAGTTCAAATCCACACCGATAAAAAGCAACCACTTTTTCTAAAAGCACCCCATTGTTTTTAATCGCTTACACAAAGCTTTCAAGTCCTTAAATAAAATAAGGTCGGTAATCTGCTAAGAATAGCGATCCAGTATGGCTTAGGGCCCATACGATACAGTATCCATGGCAAGTCATACGCTTAGCTACTGCAAAACTCACTGCACCAGAAATGATGTTTTTTAATAAAAACCCACACAATTGGTTTTTTACTTAGTGAGTAGCTTTTGTCTGGCTTCATCCATTTTCTTGCAAAATACTTCAATGCCCTCTGGTAAACGCGGTCCCGGTCGAGAAATGGTATCGTCAGGTAAGCTATAAAGTGCTTTATTGGCAACTGCAGGAATCATAGGCCAGCTCAGCCACATATCAAGTCGTTGTAGTAATGTGCCAAAAATCGCTTGTGGTGCGGCACGGATAACAGCCTCTAGACTTACTTGGGGAGCGGATGCAGTGGCTTGACCAAAAACATTGCGTCCGCCACATATTTGAATCACCTGCCCCAAAAAGTTTTTATCATTAACTGTAAAGATTGGCGATTCATTAAGCTGTAAAAAGACACGGATCGGTTTTCGGTACGCATAGTGCTTGCGTAAAGTATTAAGGCGAGAGCGATATTGCGCTGCTATTTTGTTAGCAATACTCTGCTTGCCCGTTAATTTGCCCAATGACACCATATCCTGTGCTACGTCTTCTAGCTTTGCCGGGTTAGTCAGATAAACTGGAATGCCCAGTTCCCGCAATCGCTCAACAACCTTATCTTGCGCCTGACTCTTCCACGCCACGACTAAATCTGGTTGATAGCGAACAACTGCATCTAAACTAATGCTAAATGCATTGCCAACGCGTGGTAATTTTTTTGCTGCAGCAGGATAATCCGTGTAATCCACTGCTGCCACAATTTTATCACCAGCACCAATCTCATAAAGTACTTCAACAGGCGAGGGGGCTAGCACAACAAGTCGGTTTGCAGGTTTTGCTAGGGTAACAAGGTAACCCGTTACATCCTTTGCGCTCACGCCTTTGGCTAATACAAAATTACTTGTGCATAGTATCAACAAGATACATAGGCCTGCTTTAATTCCTGTTTTCATCATCTTAGACGCCTTAAAATTGATTTACGCATCCTTCGTGCAGCTCACGAGAACCGTGCTTTTTTCGCTACACAACGGAACCAAACTTCTCGTATCATAATATATCACTTAAAGTAGAATCACTAAACCAACTATCTACTTTTATCAACCGAGTTGAGATTATGGATTTCTTTGTAAAACGCCGAGAAAAGCTTGGGTGCCTTCTTAAGAGTGGCGTTGTCATCTTATCTAATTATTGTAGCGACATTAAAAACCGCTATACAACAACCAATATCTACAACAATTATTTTTTTTATTTAACTGGGTTAACGCAATATAACAGCGTATTTGTATTGGATATTGATGCTAACCGTACGATTTTTTTTGGTTCTGACAAAGAACCACAAGACGAGCTGTGGTCCGGTTCAAAGCCTAGCCCACAGGAAGTCGCAGCAAAACATGGTTTTGACCAGGCCTATGATATAGCACAGTTAGATCATCAGTTACTTAAAATACTCTCACCACACCGTCCGATTTATTGGCAACTCGGCAGCAATCCAACTTTAGATCATCAATTAACAGAATATACCAAAAGAAGTTATTCGCAAGATACCACTCATCATCAGGACTTGATAAATATCCTAGATAAGATGCGGTTGATCAAGGATGAAGAAGAAAGACGTTGTCTTAAAAAAGCGGGTAAAATCAGTGCATTAGCACATCAATGGGCCATAAAAACCATTCGGCCTGACCAATATGAATATCAAGTCGAGTCAGAATTGCTCTATGTATTCATGCAACATGGCACCAAACAAACAGCCTACGACAGTATTGTAGCTGCTGGCAAAAACGCTTGCATATTACATTATTCTCATAACCATGCACCGATTCGAAAAGGAGAATTATTACTGATTGACGCCGGTTGCAAATGGCAAGGTTATGCCAGTGACATTACTAGAACAGTGCCCGTTAATGGTCGCTTTAGTACTATCCAAAAGACTGTATATGATATTGTTTTAGCAGCGCAACAAGCAGCGATAGAACAAATCAAACCTCAGGCAAGTTGCCAAGCTATTGCGAACGCTGCATTGAACGTGTTAGTACAAGGTATGATTGATTTAAAGCTGCTCAAAGGAAACATTGATAACATTATTGAGAATAAAACATACCAGCAATTTTACATGCATGGCATCGGCCATTGGCTCGGTTTAGATGTCCATGATGTTGGTGAAAAATTCAGTCAGCCCGAACTGCGTTTAGTGCCTAACATGTGCTTAACGGTTGAACCAGGGCTTTATATTCGTCCACACCCCGATATTCCAGCCGCACTCCATCACATTGGTATTCGTATTGAAGATAATGTCTTTGTCACTGAAACAGGCTGCGAAGTCTACACAGCAGACGATGCCCCAAAATCTGTACAAGCCATTGAGGAACTCATGCGTGATTCATCATAAAGCACTGCCTGTTCACACGAACATCGCTATTATTGGCGCAGGACCCGTTGGCATGTGGTTAGCGTTTAGCCTTGTTAAGGCAGGTCATCAGGTTGTTTTAATTGAAGCGACAAAACGCAATCAAAAGAAGCTAGAAACACGGGCATTGGCTTTGTCTTGGGAAAGTTTGCGACTATTCAACATGTTAGGAATTAATCGCGCTCAGTTACAAGCAAACGATATTCACCATATTGATATCGCTCAATATCCCTCGTGGGGAAAAACTCTCTTAACACAGCATGACTTAGGCTTAGACTACCTAGGTGCAGTCGTCGAATACCGAATACTTATCCAACAATGCCATTTGTTATTACAAAAACAGTTGAAAACAAGTATATTATTCGACGACCATCGAGCTGAAATCGTGCGCAACGTTGGCGAGGTTGCGCATATTCTCATCCATCATCAAGGGCAAAAAAAAATCCTCACTGCTGATTTAGCCATTCTTGCTGAAGGCAGTACAGCTTTGCCGATTGCACCAGATTTAGTCAAACATATCCATCCTTATAACCAGTGTGCCATTGCAGCACAAGTTACTTTTTCGCAACCTGCTTACCACGCTGCTTATGAATACTTTTCGCCCTATGGACCTTGTGCACTATTACCCTATGCAGGACATTACCGCCTCCTTTGGATTCGTCGTCAAAAGGATATCGCGGCGCAAAAAATGCAATTGCTGCAAACTCAATTGCAAGCAGTTTTAGGGCAACGCTTAGGGAATATTGAGCATTTTCAGGTAACCCAGCAATTTGTTTTATCACTTAAAGAAGCAAAGCATCTTGCAAAAGGGCGTATTGTATTAGTGGGTGCTGCCGCACAAACCCTACATCCGATTGCGGGTCAGGGACTCAATTTGGGTTTGCGTGATGCACAACAGCTTGTGACATCTTTAAAACATCATTCTTTGCCCATTTATTTTGGCGATGCACTCAAGCATTATCAAAGTAACCGGCAAAAAGATCGGATACAAACCATCGCCTTTACACATTTATTAGCTAAGCTAGCCTTCCAGCCGCAAAGCGCTTGGTTGCGCGGTTTTGTCATGAATAGCCTAGAATTGTCGACATCCTTTAGACAGCGTTTTTTAGCACATATGGTTTTTGGCTCAAACCTGCCACCGCTGCAGCGGACTTGAACAAAGCAAAACTATGGATCAACATCAATTTGATATCATCATTAATGGTGGAGGATTGGTCGGCACAAGTGCCGCCTTGGCTCTTACTAGACTCGGTTTTCGAGTCGCATTGATTGAATCAGCAACACCTGATAGAACTGCTTTACCCAATGAACAGTGGGATGCGCGGATATTTGCTATTAGCCCCATCAACCGCCTGTTTTTGCAGTCATTAAACGCCTGGCCAAGCCATCGTCGTATAGGCACCATCCATACCATGCAAATTATGACATCAGAAGGCGGGCAACTTGATTTATCGGCCAAAGAAGCCGATATAGAGGCTTTAGCTTGGGTTATTGAGCAACGCAGGATACTGTCGTTATTATGGGATCAGCTCATCCAATCCTCCGTAACGTTATTCACAAAAACAAAGCCTATCGCATACCATGTTACACAGCAGAAAGGCTTTTTAACGCTGTATAACGGTCAGATACTAACCACTCAATTACTCATTGGTGCCGATGGAGCAAATTCTTGGGTAAGAAAACAAAGTGCGCTCCCTTATCAAACAGATGACTACCAACAAACTGCTATCGTCGCAAATTTTGCCTGTGAAACCCCTCATCAAGGTATAGCAAGGCAGTGGTTTTTTGGGACTGATATACTCGCTTGGCTTCCCTTGCCCGGACGACGCTTCTCGATGGTATGGTGCACGCCTGACGCCCATACCCTACTTCGTTTAGATCGCCAAGCACTTGCTCAAGTTGTTGCCAAAACAGGCAAGCATCAACTAGGCACTTTACGAACCATCACAGATCAACAAGCCTTTCCACTTTATGCGATCAAATTAATCACAACAGTTGCCGATCGGATCGTTTTAATTGGCGATGCAGCTCACCTGATTCATCCGCTCGCGGGTCAAGGTGTCAATATCGGGCTTCGTGATGTGCAACAACTTGTTTACAGTTTATCGTGCGCAACAGATCCAGGGAACTTAACCCTACTGCGTCACTTTTCAAATCGTCGCTTGCTTCCTGTTAAAGCGATGCATTACACCTGTGATGGGTTATATCGCCTCTTTGGTACATCGCCTACTGGCTTATCGCGTTTTTGTCATAGCGTACTGAACCGCATCAACCATATCGCACCACTCAAGCGCCAACTGATTAAACTGGCAACTCAGTTTTAGTCTCTCTTTAACTTATCGCTTACCTACTCTAGTTGTACAAGGTTATTCCGCCAAACAAGTTACTATAAATCTGTTGACTTTTAGTGGTAAATCTGCGTATCTTGCAACTGAGTGATGATTGTGTCATTTTCTTGACGGAAAGTAAGGATGGATCCTACTGATAAAGAACGCGTCATCCAAGAATTTGTCCCCGGCAAACAGGTTACGCTTGCCCATTTAATTGCTCACCCCACGGAAGATCTAGCGAAGAAAATTGGTGTACCAGGAGCTGAAGCCATTGGCATCATGACCTTAACGCCTGGTGAAACAGCTATGATTGCAGGGGATGTTGCTGTTAAATCAGCCGATGTTTGCATTGGTTTTTTAGATCGTTTTAGCGGTGCACTTGTTTTTTATGGTTCAGTTGGGGCTGTTGATGAAGCACTGCAACAAGTCACCCGAATTTTAGAAAGCCTATTGGGCTACACCGTTTGCCCTTTAACGAGAACCTAAAATGACACGCGCTGATGCTCAAACCTTCATGCTTGTAGGTCCTGTTGGAAGCGGTAAAACAACTTTATTTAAGGCGCTTTATGGTCGATTGGATAAAGTGCGCAAAACACAATCAATTGAGTTTGAGTACGATGGCAACATTGACTCGCCAGGTGAATTCATCAATATTCCTCGTATGTATCATGCTTTTATTCAAACAGCTTCAGATATTGATACAATAGTTTATGTACATCCTAGCGATCAGTTGGAATTTCGTAGCCCGCCAGGACTTTTATTTGTATATCCTAACAAACATCATGTGGCAGTCATCAGCAAGGTTGATTTACTAGATACAAGGCTTGATGAGATAGAAGCAATGTTGCGGAAAAATGGTTTTGGCGAACCTATCTTTCGTGTCAGCTTTCAAGATGAAAATAGCATACTCGCTCTACGCCAGTTTTTGCACATCAAGCCAGCTACTCCATAAAAAGAAACTATGGCCAGCACCACTGATAATAGGTAATTAAGACAAGTTCATCAATTTTAAATACTCAATTGAAAAAGGCAGGATCTATGAAACGCCTCATTACTGCAAATACCGTTCAGCAAGAAAAAGCAGCGGGTCACACGACCATTGAAGTATCGCTGCCAGAATGCATCGTTACCCCTGAAGCGCGTCTTGTTGCCGCACAAGTCGGCTTAAAGATTATTGAGACAGTCACGACGCAGCGTACGTCGCAATCGCTAGGCACCGCTTCTGCACAGGCAACTAAATTCACCATACCTGGTAGCGATCTTGCAACCATTCGTCAAGCTATTTTAGCGCAATTACCAGCTAGCAAATCATGGGATGAGCAACTCCTTAACCAGCTGATCCAAAAAACGGTTGCAACCGCTCCCATTAGCGCATCAGATAAGCAAAGCACCTTGCCAAAAATACCCCAACATATTAAGCATGTTGATGCCAAAACAGTTCAAATGGGTATTTTTGACGGTGCAGGTACGACAAATCAAGTGGGTATTGCAGATGTTATTACCGCTGAAGACAACAGTCCGATGGCAGGAGGTTTTATGGCTTGGGAAAATTGCTTCTTCCCTTGGACATTGAATTACGATGAGATTGATTTGGTGTTGGAAGGCGAGCTACATATCCGTCATGAAAATAAAACAATCGTGGGCAAAGCAGGAGACGTCCTTTTTATCCCTAAGGGATCCGCTATCGAATTTGGCTCCCCAACCGCTGTTCGTTTCTTCTATGTAGCTCATCCTGCCAATTGGCAGGATTGCTAGAGGATGAAGCGCGATGAGTAGTACCTACATTACAGAAACTTGGTTACGAGAAAAGTTTGGGCTTGCAGAAGGCACAGAAGTACAGTTACCTACTGAATCCTTGCTTACCCCTTCAGCTAGAGAACTGTTAGAAACACGTAACATTCGCATCAAGTATGTAGATAAAGCAGGGCGTACCTTTTTTGAGCAGGAAACCGCTATGGGAGTGCCAACACGACAACAAGTCAATCCCCTTACCGGTAAAGAAGGCTGGCAAGTAGGACAATGCATCGTGTGTCATCAAGCAGTCACTAAAAAACCCGATACACTCACCCATCTTAATGAACGCGACTTAGTTGCTAAAAATGACGCAAGGCTTAAGTTACGAGGCAAACTAGATTCTGCGATTGCTTACGCTGTATGGATTCAAACCGAATTTGAGGTCAGCTGTCATGCTTTGGTATTGACCCATTATTTATCTGATCTCCGCTCTGCCTTAGGTAACGTGCTGCGTGCCGAAGTAACAGGCGAAGCCATGCCTCCTGTTAGCATGGGAAAATGGGATGAACAAATGCTACATGCCATTTCACATCAACCACTCAAATACCTTGGGCACGACCATTTATTGCCCGAGGCCTCACATGGTAAGCAGGTCGCAAGACTCAACATACTACGTACAATGGTTCGTGAGGCTGAGTTGTGTGCAGCAGATATTTATATTGCACAAGATTTCAGCGTGATAAGACCTGATATCATGGCAGGCCTGAATCGTTTAAGCAGTGCAATTTATGTTATGATGCTGATTGTATTGCTTGTAGAGCGCAAACAGTGGAAAACCGACCATGATTAAGCTCATTGAGCAGGTGGCGTTCTGTGCTAAAAAATCGCCCAAACATGTGGTGTTTCCAGATGCATTAGATAAACGGGTGCTGTATGCTGCCCATCATTTACTGGAACAAGGCTACGCCATCCCTATTCTCCTTGCTAACCCTTTTGAGTTGCGCAACTATTGTCACCAAAACCACATCAAACTTGACGCACTCACCGTCATTGACCCTGCGCATTCTCCCCTACTAGATCAGTTTGTTGCCCAATACGCACCTTTGTCACCCGATGCGACGCCCGAAGTGATCAAGGCGCAGCTTGCTGACCCGTTGTGGTTCGGTGCTATGATGCTCACACAGGGTAAGACAGACATTTGTATTGGTGGTAATTTATCTTCGACAGCCGATTTTTTAAGGGCTGCTATCAAGATCGTGGGTTTACAAACAGGCATGCGCACAATTTCATCCATCTTTTTCATGATTGCACCTGATAGCGAAAAAATACTCGGTTTTGCGGATTGTGCTGTGGTTCCTGCACCAACGACTGAGCAGTTAGCCGATATTGCTCTAGCCGCTGCTGATAGCTTTGCCAGTTTTACGGGCGAGACGCCTCGTGTAGCGATGCTGTCCTTTTCAACGCAAGGCAGTGCCAAACACCCTTCCGTTGATACCGTACAAGCCGCTACTCGCCTGGTTAAATCACGTGCTCCAGATTTATTAATCGAAGGAGAGTTGCAACTTGATGCAGCGTTGGAGCCTGACATTGCAGCAAGAAAGATACCGCATAGTGTACTCAATGGTGCAGCTAATGTACTGGTATTTCCCGATTTAGCTTCCGGTAATATTGGTTATAAAATCACACAATATCTTGCCCATTATTCGGCTATTGGTCCTATTAGCCAGGGATTAAAATACGCTATGCATGATTTGTCGCGTGGCTGTAGTATTGAGGATATTATCCAAACGACATTAGTTGCTATTAAAATGCTTACCACACAGCAGTCTAGGGAAACAGTATTAACCAGTAAAAAGAATTGCTGATTGGTTTGTGTTCTTAAATTTTTAGTTGTTTATTTACTTACGGAGAAGTCACATGGAAGCACTAGGCATGATTGAAACCAAAGGGCTGGTTGCGTTGATTGAAGCCTCAGATGCAATGGTTAAAGCTGCTCGCGTCAAATTAGTTGGCGTCAAACAAATTGGGGGTGGACTTGTAACGGCGATGGTGCGTGGCGATGTGGCCGCTTGCAAAGCCGCAACTGATGCTGGTGCCGCTGCAGCACAGCGTATTGGCGAGTTAGTTTCTGTCCACGTCATTCCTCGCCCGCATGGTGACTTGGAAGAAATGTTTCCCATTAAATTACCAGGCAATAAAATAGAGTAATGATTGCGCTACGCTGCTTTGCTTGAAGCATAGATGTGTTTTTGCAGCATTTGTTGTCGCAGCTTTTTTGTCAGTTGCGACTAGACCTTGGATATTAGGATGAGGTGCCTATGAAGCTTGCAGTTGTTGTTGGACAGCTTGTTGCGACAGTCAAATGTAAGGGATTTGACCAAGGTCGTTTGCTCCTAGTGGATGAAATCGATACCAAAGGCAAACAAAAAGGTGAAGTACAGGTAGCGGCCGATCATATTGGGGCAGGAAATGGTGAGTGGGTACTCGTTGTCGAGGGCAGTTCTGCCCGAAAAATAACCCAGTTTGAAGCACCCGTTGACATGAGCGTCATTGGTATCGTTGATGAAGTAGTACTAAATAATAAGGTGGTCTATCACAAATAAAAGTAGGGCGTCATCCAGATTGCCCAAGTGTGATACGCCATCGCGAAGAATCGGGAGAGCCATCATGGCTTTAGATGCACAGGATATTGAAAAGATTGTGCGGACGGTAGTCGAAACCATGAAGGGAAAGCCTACCACCGTCATGTCTTCGGTATCGTCATTACCAGCAGGTATTTTTAACCGTTTAGACGATGCCGTAGCAGAAGCAATGCTCGCTCAACGCCAGTTAGGTACGCGTTCAATGCGAGCTTTGGTTATTGAAGCAATCCGCCAAACGGGTCAACACTATGCACTTGAGCTAGCTCAAATGGCGGTCTCTGAGACAGGGATGGGTCGTGTAGAAGATAAAGTCACCAAAAATATCTCCCAAGCCAAGCTGACGCCAGGTATTGAGTGTTTGTCACCCGCCGTCATCGCAGGAGACCATGGTCTTACTTTGATCGAAAATGCAGCATGGGGCGTCATCGCATCGGTAACGCCCTCCACAAATCCCGCTGCAACGATTATCAATAATGCTATTAGCATGATTGCCTCAGGCAATACAGTTGTCTTTGCGCCCCACCCTGCCGCAAAAAAAGTCTCTCAACATACTGTGACCCGACTAAACGAAGCAATTGTCGCTGCAGGTGGACCAAAAAATACAATCGTCACGGTTGCAGAACCGAATATTGAAGTTGCTCAGCAATTATTTCGGTATCCCGGTATTCGTCTTTTAGTGGTCACGGGCGGTGAAGCAGTTGTTCGTGCTGCACGTAAAACTACGGATAAACGCCTCATTGCAGCGGGTGCAGGCAATCCACCTGTAGTAGTCGATGAGAGCGCTGATATCGTTAAGGCAGCCCAGGATATTGTATGGGGAGCCTCTTTTGATAATAATATTGTCTGTGTTGATGAAAAAGAAGCCATTGTTGTCTCAGCTGTCTGCGATGCCTTAAAAGCAGAAATGACAAAACATCGGGCGGTGGAGCTTTCTGCTGACCAACTCCAGGCATTGCAAGACATCTTGCTAACAGACATTGATGCACACGGCGCTGGATCAGTTAACCGAGACTGGGTAGGGCGTGATGCAGCAAAAATTGCCCGCGCCATCGGGCTAACGATCCCAGACGATACTAGGCTGTTATTTGCCGAAACGAGTCCTGACAATCCTTTTGCAGTCAGCGAACAGATGATGCCTATTTTACCGATTATTCGTGTTGATCATGCCGACCAAGCAATTGATTTGGCTGTTCAATTGGAAAATGGTCATCGTCACACCGCATCAATGCATTCCAAAAATATCGATCACTTAGATCGCATGGCCAACGAAATTAATACGAGTATTTTTGTTAAAAATGGTCCCTGTCTAGCCGGACTCGGTTTTGGGGGAGAGGGCTGGACTTCAATGACCATCTCCACCCCAACAGGAGAAGGGGTTTCTTCGGCTCGCACTTTTGTGCGATTGCGTCGCTGTGTTTTAGTTGATCATTTTCGGGTAACATAATTCATCGGAGTCTTGTGCATAGATGTCTATATCCGTACCAAATTGGTTGACTCAACAACTGGACAAAGCATCTCTTATCGTCAATGATCTTAGCGTTGTGACGCCAAGCGGCAAACTCTGTCTAGGAATTGACTTAGGCACGAGTAACATCATGAGTGTTGTTCTAGATTCAAATAATCAACCTGTAGCTGTATTGATGCAATGGGCAGACGTTGTACGCGATGGAGTAGTCTTGAATTTTCATGGCGCTGTAAACATTGTTCGTCACCAACTTGATAGCTTACAAAATAAGCTGGGCAAGGCTTTTGAGGCCGCTAATACCTCTTTTCCGCCAGGCACCGACCCGCGTATTTCGGTCAATGTATTAGAAGCTGCTGGACTCCACATTTCGGCAGTGGTTGATGAGCCATCTGCAGTAGCAGCGCTTTTAGATCTGAGAAATGCAGCAGTCGTTGATATTGGCGGTGGCACAACGGGTATTGCAGTCCTGAAAAACAAAAAAGTAGTTTATTCGGGCGATGAACCAACAGGTGGTCATCATGTCAGCCTTACCATTGCTGGGCACTTAGGGATCAGTTTAGAAGAAGCCGAGGCTCTAAAAATTAACCGGGGCGAAGAAATGTGGCCTGTTGTTGAGCCCGTCTTTGAAAAAATGGCTGATATAGTGCGCACGCACCTTAAGGGATATGTTGTTGATGCCCTATACCTTTCTGGTGGCTCCTGTAGCCTGGCTGGCGTAGCCAAACTTTTCCAGTTAGCTTTTCCAGATTTGTCTGTATTGCTGCCTAGTTACCCGATATTCTTAACGCCCATGGCCATTGCAGCCTATCATCAAGAGGCATAGCAATGAATACCCAAGTACACCCAGCCTATGCCCTTGATACAACAACAGAAAAAACGCTAAGCCGTGCCTTATATCAAGCACTGGATCTGTTAAATCTGCAATCAACTAAAGGTTTTCATGCCCCACGTGACACCTATATCGGTGTCGGTGCAGCAGCCAACACTGGCAAAGTATTAGCCGCCTGTGGCATCACCAAGGTTTTTGTTGTGATTGATGAAATTGTACACCAATTAGGTTTAGCTGAGGCGATGTGGCGTGCCTTAGAGCAATACAATATTGCGCATACTCGTTATGTACATGCTTTAGGAGAGCCAGAAAGTACACCCTGCGAGGCAGCTGCTAGAGAATGTATTGCATCAGGCTGTAACGGTATGGTCGCTATCGGTGGCGGTTCGGCATTAGATACCGCTAAAGTTGTTGCGATACTTGCTGCCAATCCCGCAATGTGTATCGCTGATTTATCAGCAAATCATCACATCCATCATCATCGCATGATGCTCATTGCCATACCTACCACAGCAGGTACAGGATCTGAAGCCACCAATGTCACTGTCATCAAGGATTCTACGGATCATGTCAAGCATGTCATTGTTCACCCCGATATGCTGCCTGATTTGGCTCTGATTGATCCTGGATTGACTTTACGTGTCCCACCTTACTTTACCGCCGCAACAGGCATTGATGCACTCACGCATGCTATTGAGGCTTATGTAGCTACCCAATCTACGCCATTAACACGTGCTTTAGCCTACCAAGCGATTGTTGAAATTGGTCGTGCCCTGCCAATTGCGGTTGGACAAGGCGAAAACTTAGCGGCTCGGGAATCCATGGCGTTAGCTTCATATATGGCTGGTATTGCATTTTCCAACGCGGGACTTGGGTTATGCCATGCGTTAGCCCATCAAATTGGACCGAAATATAACCTGCCACACGGTATTGCTAATGCGATCATGCTACCCTCCGCTATGCATTTTAATCAATTAGTCTGTAAGCAAACGTTTACAGAAATTGGTCTTGCGCTTTGCCACAAAATTATGCCCTCAGAAGATGTAATCGCTGCTGTACAAAACTTAATAGCAGCCGTCATGTTGCCGACAAATTTATCAATGGCAGGAGGAAATACGGATGATTTTCTGACCTTTGCAGAACAAGCCTTGACTGATATTTGTTTGACCACGAATCCGCGAACCGTTTCAAAAGAGCAAATTATGGCAGTGTATCAACATGCACTGCACCGTTAACATTGTCAATTTGGAGAGAAAGTATGGAACAGGTTAACACTATTATCGTGCAAATTATGATGGCCTTCATGGTCATCGCAGCAATTGATAGAATTTTTGATCAATTTGGTGGCATCGAGCAGGTGCTGAGCAAATTTGGCTTAGGTTTTATTGGCAAACTAATCGGTGGTGCAGGTAAACAGTTTGAAGAAGGCTTCATGGCAATGGGTGCTTTGGGCTTGGCTATGGTCGGAGTTATTGCCATTGCACCTATTTTGGCTAATTGGCTGGGCTCCTTTATTCAACCAGTTTATGAAGCTTTAGGGGCTAACCCGGCGATGTTTGCAACCACTTTGCTTGCCATTGACATGGGTGGCTTCCAACTTGCCGAAAAACTCGCTAATGGTGATGTTGCCGCATGGATGTATTCAGGCGTTATACTCGGCGCAATGATGGGTCCCACCATCGTATTTTCGATCCCAGTAGGCTTGGGAATCATTAACCAGTCTGACCGACGTTTCCTTGCTATCGGCGTTTTGGCAGGTATCGTGACTATTCCTCTAGGTTGCATTGCCGGAGGCATGGTTGCTATGCAATCTGGTGTCGTGATTAATGGTCAGCCCGTTGTCTTTACTTGGCCTTTGATCTTAAACAACATGATTCCTGTTGCTATCATTTCAGGATTAATTGCCATTGGACTAAAAGTCATCCCTGAGAAAATGATTAGTGGTTTTCAATGGTTTGCTAAATTTTTGGTTGGCATTATTACTATCGGCTTGGTTGCAGCGGTATTGGTAGATAACAAAATTATCGTTGTGCCAGGTTTAGACCCTATATTCATGATTGGTGGTGATATACCTGGTAGCGTGCTACGTGCTATCGAGATCATTGGAAAGATTGCCTGTATGCTTTTGGGTGCTTACCCCATGGTATATCTTTTAACCCGCTGGTTTAAAAAACCTTTATCAAAAATTGGGTCACTGCTTCGAATGAATGATGCTGCAGCAGCAGGCATGGTTGCATCTTTGGCCAACAACATTCCAATGTTCGGCATGCTCAGCAAAATGGATGATCGTGGCAAAGTATTAAATATTGCCTTTTGTGTGTCAGCAGCCTTTACCTTTGGGGATCACTTAGGCTTCACAGCAGCGGTTGCAGCACCAATGATCTTTCCGATGATTGTTGGAAAGCTAGTCGGTGGCGTAACAGCAGTGTTATTTGCTATGTCTATTGCCCCTAAATCTACGGTTGTTAAGGTTGTGTTGCCCAAAACAACCAAAAAAGTAACGGCTAAGGCTCCTAAAAAAGGAACTAAAATTAAAAAAGCCACGGTAAAAAAGGCTCCTAAAGCCAAAAAAACACTAAAAAAAGTAACCAAAGCCACGAAGGCCTAACTTTTAGATAGAGCAAATGAGTACTCGTTTAATTCATAGTGTGGGCATTGACATCGGTACAACCACCACACAGATGATCTTCTCGAAGCTGGTGCTCGTTAATCGTGCGCCCGCTTCGCGCGTGCCCCACTATGAATTTGCTGAACGAGACATTGTATATGTCAGCCCGGTGATTTTTACACCCATTGATGAATCCGGTAAAGTCAATCAACAAGCACTAAATCAATTTATCTTGGCGCAATATCCCGCAGCTGGATTGACGATCAAACAAGTTGAGTCAGGCGCTATTATCATCACGGGTGAAACGTCTAAAACCAAAAATGCTCGAGAAACGATTATGCAGCTTGCAGCCACACTCGGCAATTTTGTTGTTGCAACGGCAGGCGCACATTTAGAGTCTGTTATTGCGGGCAAAGGTTCGGGAGCTTATGCATATTCTCAAGCTGAAAATTGCCGTGTCCTTAATATTGATATTGGTGGCGGCACCACCAATTACGTTGTTTTCGAGGCAGGACGTGTTATTGATACAGCCTGTTTGAATGTAGGCGGTCATTTGATTGAAACAAATAAGGTTGGTCATATCCAAAAATGTTACGCACCCGCCAGAAAATTATGCGAAGCCCTATTCGGTACTTCAGTTGACGCTTTGACGCTTGATGCCACACAACTTGATACCCTCGTCAAACATATGGCTGCTTTAATTATTGAGGTATCACAAGGCAATTCCTCAACCTATGCTAAACAACTATTGATGACCGATTCGCTACGCGCCGATCATCATTATGATGCTGTCTTCATTTCTGGTGGTGTTGGGGAATGTTTTTATCACCCAACAATCGCTTCAGCGAATTTTAGCTTTGGAGATATTGGTCCTATTTTAGCCAATAAGCTACGTCAGCATCCACATATGGCTATGTTACCTGTGCGTAAGCCTAAACAAACGATCCACGCAACGGTCATTGGTGCTGGAGCCTATACCTTATCTTTATCTGGCAGCACGGTTTGGATAAGCGCCAAGCAGTTGCCGATACGCAACGTACCCGTTGTGCACACCCATACTGCTTGGCATCATTTAACTGCACAAAAATTAGCAGAAGAGTGGATAATGGCAATTAAGCGCGCAGATATTGTTATGGATACAGATTTTTTCGCCTTGGCATTACCTGCTGACTTACCTGTTCGGTATCAGGATGTTAAAATGGTCGTTCAAGCACTGCAATTATTCAGCCAAGTACAAAGCAAAAACACATTACCGCTAATTGTTGTTGCGCAACAGGACATAGGAAAGGTGCTAGGCATGGAACTACAACCCCATATGCAACAACGGGAACTTGCTATTATTGACGAAGTTAAAACACAAAGTGGAGATTATATTGATATTGGTCAGCCATTTTTTAATGGCTCAACCATCCCGTTAACCATCAAATCATTAGCCTTTCCATCGTAAGGTTAGTGTTATGAGGAGTTGTTATGAAAACAGCAACCCATTTGTTTGGACAAAGTTACCAGTTTAATGATTTAAAAGTTATCCTAGCCAAAGCAGGAGACGCAAGGTCAGGTGATGTATTAGCGGGTGTTGCAGCACAAAATTCCCAAGAACGAGTTGCTGCAAAGCATGTATTGTCTGAGATTACTGTCGGTGACATACGTGAAAATCCTGTTATTCCCTATGAAGAAGACTGCGTGACTCGTATCATCCAAGACGACATTAATGAAACAGCCTATCAACATGTCAAAAATTGGACCGTTAGCGAGTTACGTGAATATATTTTGTCAGACAATACCACGATTGCTGATATTGATTTTGTCCGTAAAGGTCTCACATCAGAAGTGGTGGCAGCAGTTGCCAAAATTTGCTCCAATGCTGACTTGATATACGGCGCTAAAAAGATGCCTGTGGTCAAGCGCGCGAATACAACTATTGGATTGCCTGGCACTTTCTCGGCACGCCTTCAACCAAATGACACGCGAGATGATATTGCCAGTATTCTTTCACAAATTTATGAAGGTTTATCATACGGCGTCGGCGATGCTGTCATTGGTGTTAACCCTGTCACGGATAATGTTGAAAATGTCAAACGGATTCTTTTCGCATTACAAGAAGTAATTGATAAATTTGCCATTCCCACACAACCTTGTGTGCTTGCGCATGTCTCCACGCAGATTGAAGCGATTCGTCAAGGCGCGCCGGGCGGATTAATTTTTCAAAGTATCTGTGGAAGCGAAAAAGGATTAAAAGAGTTTGGCGTTACCATCGAGCTTTTGGACGAAGCTTTAGCAGTTGGTCACACACATAATCGATTAGCAGGTTCCAACTGCATGTATTTTGAAACGGGACAAGGTTCAGCTCTATCAGCTGATGCACACTATGGAACCGATCAGATGACGATGGAAGCGAGGAACTACGGATTAGCTCGTCATTACGACCCCTTTATCGTCAATACCGTCGTGGGTTTTATCGGTCCTGAATACCTTTACAACGATCGCCAGATCACGCGAGCTGGATTAGAAGACCACTTCATGGGCAAATTGTCGGGCATCTCAATGGGCTGTGACACCTGCTACACAAACCATGCTGATGCGAATCAAAATTCTAATGAGAATCTAATGATTTTATTGGCTGCTGCAGGATGCAACTACATCATGGGTATGCCAATGGGTGACGATATCATGCTCAACTACCAAACTTCTGCCTTTCACGATACAGCAACATTGCGTCAATTGTTAAATTTACGCCCATCGCCCGAATTTGAAAAATGGTTAGAAAAAATGGGCATCATGCAAGATGGTCGGCTTGCGCCATTGGCTGGCGATGCTTCGTTATTCTTTTGAGTGAGGTTAGAAAAAATGGATCAAAATCAAATTGACAGTATCGTCCGCTCAGTGATACAACAAATCGAAGGCAACAAGCCTACGCCATCCTTATCAGCAAATAAAGTAGCAGTTGATCAGGAAGAGGCTTTGGATGACTTGGGTGGCGATGCTTTTCAGCGTAACTATATTGGTGTGCAGCACCCCAAAAACGGGGAAGCACTTAAAGAGTTGCGTAAAAATACCGCTGCTAGGGTTGCTTCAGGCAGAACAGGTCCTAGACCACGCACCACATCGCTGTTACGCTTTTTGGCGGATCACTCGCGATCTAAAGACACCGTGCTAAAAGAAATTCCTTCAGAGTGGGTAGCCAAAGCAAATCTGCTAGAAGTACAAAGTGAAATCACGACTAAAGACCTTTACTTGACGCGCCCAGATTTAGGTCGTCGCCTTTCCAAAGAAGCGATTGAGGTCATCAAATCGCAATGTAAACCCTCTCCTCAAGTACAAATTGTGGTTTCCGACGGTTTATCAACCGATGCGATTACCGCTAATTTAGATGAAATTTTACCGCCTTTAATCAAGGGGCTTGAAAACGCTGGTCTCAAGCTTGGTACACCTTTCTTCGTACGCTACGGGCGCGTTAAAATAGAGGATCACATCGGCGAATTATTAGGTGCTGAGGTCGTGATTTTATTAGTCGGCGAACGACCTGGCTTAGGACAGTCTGAAAGTTTATCCTGTTACATGATCTACCAGCCCACGGTAAACACTGTGGAAGCAGATCGCACTTGTATTTCGAACATCCATCAAGGCGGCACCCCTCCTGTTGAGGCAGCCGCGGTGATTGTTGACTTGGCTAAGTTAATGCTGGAGAAAAAAGCATCCGGCATTGCTTTAAATCGCTAACGAGGAGCTACATATCATGCCAACATTAGACAGAATTCAACCGAGCGTTTGTGCTGTTCGCTTGATCGCATCCGTCCACCCTGATCTAAAAGCAAAATTGGAAATGCCAAGACATATCAATAGCTTGGGATTGATTACAGCCGATTCCGATGATGTCACATACATCGCTGCTGATGAAGCCACGAAACAAGCGCAAGTTGAGGTCATTTATGGTCGCTCCCTCTATGCGGGCGCAAGCCATTCTCCCTCTCCTTCATCGGGTGAAGTCATTATCATGCTTGGCGGACCGAATCCCGCTGAAGTCAGAGCTGGATTAGACTCAATGATTGCAACGATTGAATCGGGTCCTGCCTTCCAATGGGCTGATGATAAACAAAGTGCTGCCTTCTTAGCGCACTTAATTTCCAGCACAGGCAGCTATTTATCCAAAGCAGCGGGAGTAGAATTAGGTGCACCACTTGCTTATTTAATCGCCCCACCTTTGGAAGCCACTTACGGTATTGACGCAGCCATCAAAGCTGCCGAAGTAAAGTTAGCCACTTATATTCCACCACCGTCCGAAACCAACTATTCGGGAGCTTTTTTGACAGGGAGTCAAGCGTCTTGTAAGGCGGCCTGTAATGCCTTTGCAGAAGCTGTAACAGAGATAGGTCGTAGTCCAATTAAATGCTAGAGGTTCATCCCATGGATGCACTAGGCTTTTTGGAAGTACAGGGTTTTACTACAGCGGTTAGTGCCGCAGATGCCATGCTAAAAAGTGCTAACGTCGTGCTTTTGTCAACGCATGAAGTCCGGCCAGGCATGCTAACCATCGTAGTCTCTGGCGATTTAGCAGCTTGTCGTGCTGCAGTAAGCGCTGGGCTTGCTGCAGCCAAACAAGTCGGCAAAGTTCTTAGTCATCATGTGATTGGTCGATTGGATGAGGATGGTGTTTTAAATACCCTCATCTCAACTGGTCAGACCTGTACAAAACCTGCTATATCAACCTTGCCTGCTTCAGCCATAGGTCAAGCAATCGCTAAACCGCAGCTGATAACTAAAGGTACATCACCCAAACCTCTTGAGGTAGAAAAATCGCTTGATCCTATTTTGGCTTTGGTGATGGCAGCACCAAAAGGCAAGACGATTAAGCAAATCAGACAACAGTTTACGAATCAGAAAACCCAAGCGATTCGGGCAAAATTGATGATGTGGGTTAAAGCAGGGCGTTTGATTCAAAAGGGAGAAAAATTCTATCCGCTTGCAATAGAGGCGATTTGATGATCTACACGGATATCCAAAGAAAGCTGCGAGCGGCCGGAGTTGTTGGTGCGGGCGGTGCTGGATTTCCAACTTATGTTAAGTTTGGTGCTAAAGCTGATATTTTTTTGGTCAACGCTGCTGAGTGTGAACCTCTGCTCAAAGTTGATCAACAACTTATGGTTGCCCATGCAAAACAGCTGATCCGTGGCCTAGAACTAGGTATGCAAGCAACGGGAGCAACGGAAGGCGTTGTTGCGATCAAGAGTAAGTATACTGATGCCATTGCAGCCATTACACCACTACTACACTCTACTATGCGGATTCATATTCTCAAAGATATTTATCCTGCTGGCGATGAAGTAATTACCATTTGGATGGCGACGGGTCGACGCGTACCACCTGCTAAGTTACCGCTGGATGTTGGAGTCGTTGTAAATAACCCTCAAACATTGATTAATGTCGCTCGTGCTGTAGATGAAGCAGAACCTGTTATTTTTCGTACCGTAACCGTTAGCGGTGCTGTGACTCACCCGATAACAGTTACGGTACCAATCGGCACGGCTTTTGCCGACATGATCAAGATGGCAGGAGGGGTTAGTGTTGGTAGCGCCGCCTATGTAGAGGGTGGTCCGATGATGGGTAAATTAATCAATAATTTAACAGATTCCGTCACCAAAACAACGGGCGGTATTATTGCTCTGCCAGAAGACCATATCATCATTCGTCGTCATCGCCAGCCGATTGAAGCACAGCTGCGTATTGCCAAAACAACCTGCGAGCAGTGCTGTTTATGCACAGAGCTTTGTCCACGTCATATCATTGGCCATGAATTACCGCCTCACTTGATTGTCCGTGCAGTGAATTACAGCGATATTGCCGCCCCATCAATCCTCTTGTCAGCATTGACTTGCTCAGAATGCAACATTTGTGAAGCGTGGTCTTGTCCTGTTGATATTTCGCCAATGCGAATTAATCGGCTATTGAAGGCTAAATTCCGCGCTGAAGGAGGACACTACGACGGTGAATTGCGTAATATGGATCCGATGACAGAATACCGCTTATTGCCAACTTCTCGCCTCATCGCAAGACTGGCTATTGAGCCTTATAACCATCCAGCGCCGCTGATTAATAGTGTGTATCAGCCTGATACTGTAACGCTCAATTTGAGCCAACATATCGGTACACCAGCTATCCCGATCGTTAAAAAAGGGGATAAAGTCTTGCAAAAACAATGCATTGCCGAAGTACCAGAAGATAAATTAGGTGTACCCATCCACGCAAGTATCACGGGCATTGTTGATGAAGTCACCCGTCACACTATCCGTATTCAGCAAGTTTAGTTTGGAAAAATCATGGCCAACCATCACGCAATCGGTCTTATAGAATCAAACAGTATCGCCAAAGGCATTGAGGCATCTGACATAATGGCCAAAACGGCTGATGTCACCATTTTGGTTGCCAAAACTATCTGTCCAGGAAAATATATTGTCTTAATTGGTGGTAATATCTCAAATGTCAAACAATCAGTTGAAGCTGTATTAAGATTGACGCCCGAGACCATGGTTGATCACTTCGTTATACCGAATATTCACCCTTCGATTCTGCCCGCTATTGGTGGTGGGAAAGTCATTGAAAAAGTAGAGGCCATTGGCGTGATTGAAACCTATAGCGTGGCAGCAACAATTGAAGCAGCTGATATGGCTGTCAAGACTGCTCAAGTTGAGCCGATTCGCATGCATTTAGCTTTTGGTATTGGCGGTAAAAGCTATGTGGTTTTAACAGGCGATATTTCGAGCATTAATACTGCGGTTGAAGTTGGCTCATCCATAGCAAGTGAACGTGGATTCCTTGTCCAGCGTATTGTGCTGGCACGCCCACACCAACAGGTTATTGATAGCTTGCTGTAATCTATTTAGGCTTAACAAACTGATTTTGCTTTATCAATGCGATTTTTGACTTCCCGCGGTTCAAAAATAAGCTCATAACACCACATACCAAAACCACCATGGCTATTTACCGCCTTTGTCCATTCCTCTGCAGCGCTCTGTTTGGCTCTAACTTCCTCCGAATCTTTGCCTTTTATTTCAAGAATAATATGCAAATTATCTGATCTTTTTACAATGAAATCCGGTCGATATTTTCTTGTAATACCTTGATAAATATAAGAGATTTCAAAACCTAGGTGATCGTTTTTTACCCAAGATATTACGCTAGGATGTTCATCTAAAACACAGGCAGCATTCAATTCCCAACCACTGTCAGAAACACAAGCATTAATATGAGATTTTTTCGTTTCTTTACATGGTTTGGCTGTGTACCAAGTCTGCATATCTTTAGTTGACCCTATTGATCTATTAGAATCTGTAAAAATAATGTCAATTCGCTCTTTATTTTCATATTTAATAAATTGCCAAATATGCTCAACAATTTCGCCCATTTTGAAAGTCAAAGCTAGTTGCTTTTTAAGCACATCTTGCTGCCAGTCAATAGGTCGAATTCTAATTTTTTCAGACAATAAAAATTGCTCAGCAATACGCACAATCTGTGACACAAGCATTATTTTGTTACCATTCCAGCTAGGATTCATTTTTTCATAAATATCAAGTGATATTTGAAAAATAATAGTTTGCATCCTCTGCAGTTGTGCTAACTTTTCCAAATTGATATTAGAAAGCATTGCTAAATTTGCTTGACCACCAACCATATCAGCCAATTCCGCAGAAAACATTGCATCTGTAACATTAACCGTAAATAAATCAACTTTGTTTATATCAACACTTAAGTGAGGCTTGTAGTGGTAATTAATCCGCGCGATATTAGGCCATTTAATTTCACAATCAGAGCGTTCTTGGCAAACAGCAATTTTTGTCTTGGGCTCTGTAGGTTTCAAAACAGAAATATCTGCTGATTCGTGAGGAAGAAAGGTAAAAGGAATGCCAAAAATATTCACATGCTCAGGATTATATAAATTGGTCTCCTTGTTAATTTCATAAGCTGTTCTGCGAAGGCCGCGACCCACAACTTGTTCACACAATAACTGGCTTGAAAAAGCTCTTAATCCCATAATATGTGTTACTGTTCTCGCATCCCATCCCTCAGACAACATAGCAACAGATATAACATGCTGAATCTCCCCTCCAGGCTCTCCAACCTGTCCGACAGTATTTACTTTTCTTCGTAACAATTCCGCTCTTTCTTTTAAAGTCTGTTTTTTCGTATTAGCATCCTGTTCAACAATTTGAGCAGTATCACCAACAGATTCCGCTTCACTTAAAATTTTGGAGTCAATTCTGAGTATTTTACGGCTATCACATAATTGAGGAATAGGTATCTTATTATGCTCAAAAACATATTCAATGCGCTCAGCTGTTTCTGTGCGATTAGTCACTGTAATCATTACGGGCGGTACTTTATGACCAATTTTATCCCATCTTATTTTTGTCAAACGCCAATCTTCGCCTAGCAATAAATATGCGTTAATTACTAGTTCAGGCAAAGGATCATGCGGTTTGATATTTGAGCGATTTAAATTATCCTTTACATCGTCGTTCATATAAAGGTGATAAAGCTTGGATTTAAAGAGCTCCAAATTAGGAATTACGCCATCTCGCACCACAATGCGTGATGTCTTCACCAAACCTGATTCAATTGCATCATTTAAACTAAAGTCACTTACAATCCATTCAAAAAGGGCTTCCTCAATATTTTATTTGATAGATGGAACAAAAGGCGTTGCGGAAAAATCAAAACATCTTAAAATGCCACGTGCACGATGGATGCGATCCAGACCACCTATCCAAATAGTAGCTTGTTCAGCTTCTTTTGCTGCTGTGCCCTTTTTTATTTTTGGCGGCACTCTCCAAGCATGATGAGCTTCATCATTAATGACTATAATATTTTTTGCATGACCAAACTCCGCACACACTTCTTTAGTATATGCTTCGTCACTTTTTACGCCACGTTTATCAACAGAACTTTTTTTGGCAAGTTTCTCGCCCGAATCCCACGCTAGGACATGCCAATTATGAATTAATATCCTCCCTTGAAATAACTGTTCCCTCATTGAGGCTGGCACGATATCAAAAATCACAAAATAATTACTTCTCTTACCTGGACAAAGTACACTCAATCTCTCTTTCACTGTCAAACTGGGCGCAATGATCAAAATATACCTAGAAAAACGCACATCTTTAGGGTAGAGTACCTTGTTAATAATCTGCCAAGCAATAAGCATACCCATGACAACGGTTTTTCCAGTACCCGTTGCCATCTTTGCACAGAATCTATTGAAATCACCCCCATCATTTTTGATGTTGATCCCGACTCGATCTGCTTCAGGAGCTTCAGTAATCCAGATAAGCGTTTCAATCGCTTCCAATTGGCAAAAAAAGAATGGTGTATCCCTTATTGTCCCAGCATGCCAATGCTGAAGTAATTTTTTTGTTGCTCCAGTAACACCTGGATAATTTTTTTCTCGCCACTTTGACACTCTTTTGCGTATCTCATTAACGAGTGGTATTTCAATAAATCGTCCCGGATCATCTAAAGATTTTGAGTTATGTGAAGCTACAGTATATCCTGCCGAGCGACGCTCTCCATTAATTAAACGAAAATTGCAAGAATGGCTATCATACTGTCAAAACTTCTTCGGCTCTTCATATGGGGAATTGATGATAAGTTGATCGATAGATCGCGTGCCAACCATAGATCTTCCTAGGAAACTAAATGGATAATTTTGAGACTTTCAATACCTCTGTCATCCACAATTTTAACGGCTGCTCGTCGATAAATTCCAATTTCAAATGGTAAAGAAGTAATTCCAGAATATGATTTAATCAATTCCTCATCAATTTCCCCTTTGAGATTTTTGGCTAACTTCGTCCAACCATCCATCTTATCGGACATTGGGAAAAACAACTGTCTAGGAAATAAACTGTGTCCATCATAATCAGTATCCAGCATCCATAAAGCAATTTTATCGGTACCACCCGATTCAATTTGACCTGTCTGGACATTAAAATAATCAAAACCTTTGACTTCAATTTACCATTTGCCACTTTTACCAAATTTACTAATAACATCCGGCTGACCAATCAACCAAAAGCTTCCACTGCTAGAATGCGCTTTTTTAAGATCGCTAGTTAACAAATCTGGATTCATCTGAACTTTAAGAAGCTATGTATTAGGCCACTTGGCTTCATCAATACCCTTGGCAGCTTCTGGATCAAACTGAAAAGCAGCAAAAATAATCAAAGTAGGTTTTGGGATCAGATCTTGTGCTTCGCCAATCGCTAAACTTACCTGACATTGTTCAAGCGGTGCATGATCTGGACCAAATACTATAACTGCACGTTCAGGAAATTCAGATTTTGTTTCTGCGTCAGCGTGTAGATAATGGCAAGCAGCAAGAGTTTCAATATATGCAAACTCAATTTTTTGACCGAATTTACCACGAATACCCGTCTTTAAGAGTTCGTCTTGCCAATCGTACTGACGGATGGTTTCTGGCGTTCGAGTAGCATATATGTCCACCCTTTCAGAAATATTTAAATCTTCTTCATCAATGCGTTTTACAATAGGGGCAGGAACAGCTTCGACGGTAAATGGGCCTGTAACACGGATCTTAGTATTGTCTTTAATTGGCCTATCAACAAAAGTCACTATCTCGGGAGGTTCTTCGCCAATAATTGATCCCATAGTGATTTTTTCTGTCCTTTGATATAAAAATCCACTGGACACTCCTTCTCCCTTTTCTGCCAAAGAGAAATAATCAAAGATCTGAGTAGCTAGCCTTTGCTTTGCAATATTTATAGCAACCCTAGAAGTATCACAAGTAATCCATCTACGACCAAAACGCTCTGCTACAACTGCAGTTGTCCCAGAACCGCAAGTAGGATCCAAAATAAGATCGCCTGGATCAGTACTAGCCAAGATACATCTCTCTAATACCTTTTCTGCAGTCTGCACAACATAGGTTTTATTTCTAGCACCAGCCGTGTCGTCCCAAAAACTTACCAGATCTTTAAAACCAAAATCATCCAAAAAATAAATGTAACGAATACTTTTTTCGTTAGTTGCATAAATCCTATTTTGTTGGATTAGTTTTTGCATACCTTCAAGTTTAGTAACCCATGATGTCCCCTTTTTTGGTTTGTAAATGCTTCCTTGGAATTCAACAGGATAAATGTAATTCTCACCGTTGGAATGAGTGGGCTCAATGAAACTAATTGAAAAATTCTCGAATCTTTTGGTAAACATTGGTAATTAGCAATTTCCTCTCGGGTCATCTTTCTTCTTGAGCCATCTTGAATCTCTATCCAGCTCCAACTGCTATCCCCTTCAGTATCTTGCGAAACATAAAGTTGCCGGTATTTTAGAATTTTTTTATCTTTGGCATACCATAATAAGAAATCATGCATGCATTCAAGATATTTAGCGCCAAGTGGTCCTGTTTTTTTGCGAAAAGGAATAATTGCCACAAAATTCTGAGCTCCCAATACTTCATCCATCAGCTCCCGAATGTGATGCAGATTTTTATCGCTAATCTGGACAAAACAACTACCGCTGTCCGTTAGTAAATCACGCGCCAACAACAGGCGATCCCTCATGTAAGTGAGGTAGGAATGGATGCCCAACTCCCATGTATCCCGAAACGCTTTAATTGTTTCTGGCTCTGCTGTTAGATCATCATCCTTCCCATCTTGAACCTCTTTCTTATTAAAAAATGGTTGGAAGTTAGAGCCATAGGTAATTCCATAGGGTGGATCTATATAAACCATTTGTACCTGAGAAGCCATACCCTCTTTTTCTAAGAGGCTATTCATCACGAGCAAACTATCGCCCGCAATTAAACGATTGGACCAATTATTTTTATGTTGATAAAACTCAATTGCTTCACGAATAGGTTTAGTTTGATCAATCTAACTACCAAAAAGATCTGGCTGACTATCCTCTTTACCATTAGATTTTACTCGTCGCACTGATTGAATAATTGTCCTTGGATCAATACGTTCATGAATATGCAACGAAACAGTTGATACATCAAAACTAACATGTTCAGACTTGCCAGCCCATTGTAGAGATGGATCAAAATGTGGATCATATTGGTAAGTTTTTTTACCAGTATCTTTATCAGTATCCGGAGTGACCAAACCAACTGGCGGATTATTAGTGCGCGTTTTTCCGGCATGGGTATAGGTATTAATTTCTTTTGCAGAGTATTTTTTGCTTTGACTGGCCATTTTCCCACATCGCTTACTAGGCGTATCACAAAACTCTTAAGACAAATAAGAAAAAATTAAAACGATCAGTTTCATTCACTATTTTTAGGACGGAAACGTTGTAGATCACCATATTTTTGTTGAAACTTATCAACCCGTCCTGCTGTGTCAACAATTTTTTGCTTACCCGTATAAAAAGGATGGCATTTTGAGCAAACCTCTAAATGCAATTTTCCCTTGTCCATAGTGGAACGCGTAGCAAATTTATTGCCACATGAACAAGTAACTGATAGATCAAAATACTCAGGATGAATATCCTTCTTCATATACTATTCCTAACAGGAGCCAAATTCGGTCGGTTTGTCAAAAGAACTATGGCTTATTGTAGCATAAACCCATCATTAATTTCGCAAGCCTATCCAGAAGAAGTTACATGCGACGCCACTTCGTTCGACCTGATAGATCATCCTCTAATACAATACCCTGCTCAAATAATGCTTTGCGAATCATATCAGCCTTTGTCCAGTCTTTTGCGATGCGTGCAGCGTTTCGCTGACTAATCATGGTCTCAATATCGCTCTTCGTATATGTCGAAGCCGTAGTGCTGGTATCTTGAAAAAACGCTTCAGGCGATCCTGTTAAGAGCCCCAAAATATTAGCAAGTGCTCTGAATTCACTCGCAAATATGGGGTCTTGAGTGCGATTGAGGATATGCGCCATTTCAAATAAAATAGCAACCGCCTCTGCTGTGTTAAAATCGTCATTCATAGCTGCTTTAAAACGTGCCGGATAGCTTTTTGACCAATCCACTGGTTCTGGTATGGTCATTTGCCTTATATAGCGTAAGGGCATATAGAGCTTTGCCAAAGACTGTTTTGCATCTTCAAGGATCGATGAGCTGTAGTGAATCATGCTGCGATAATGACTGCGCACGATAAGAAACCGTAACACTTCCCCGTTTACACGCTTTAAAACTTGGCGAATCGTTATAAAATTATCCAAACTCTTTGACATTTTTTGGTGATTGATATTTACAAAGCCGTTATGTAACCAATAATTAACCCATCGTTGGCCTTGCGGTCGCTTTGCAATACCCTCACTTTGCGCAATTTCATTTTCATGATGTGGAAACTGTAAATCTGAGCCACCACCATGAATATCAAACTGACCACCTAAGTAACGTAAACTCATCGCTGAGCATTCAATATGCCAGCCCGGCCGGCCGAGTCCCCATGGACTTTGCCAATACGGCTCACCTGCTTTGGATTTTTTCCATAACACAAAATCCCCAACGTGGCGCTTTGTCTCATCTTCTCCAATCCGAGACTCCGTCTGAAGCATCATAGGTGTCTTGCCAGATAATTGACCGTATGGTAAAAACTTTTCAATGTCATAACACACATCCCCATTAGTCGTCACATAAGCAAGTCCATGAGCAATAAGCTCTTGGATCAACGTAATCATGTTATCAATATGTTCTGTTGCGTGGGGTTCAATATTAGGTTGCAGTAACCCCAACTGATTACAATCTTCGTGCATGGCTTGTGTAAAACGTTCTGTTAAAACAGTCATTGATTCGTTTTGTGTCATAGCACGCTGAATAATTTTGTCATCAATATCGGTGATGTTGCGCACATAAGTGACATCGTAACCTAAAGCCATCAACCAACGATAAATCACATCAAAAGCAACTAACATACGAGCATGGCCAATATGGCAATAATCGTAAACCGTCACACCACATACATACATACGAACGACATTACCCTGAATTGGTACAAATACTTCCTTTTGTTTAGTCAGTGTATTAAAGAGGGTCAGCATGATTTAGGTACTTGTCGTCAAGAAAGTACAATTAAAGTTTTTGCCAAGTATCTTTTAAAGATACAGTACGATTAAAAACAATCGTTTTATTGGGCTGATGGTCAAAGCGATCTGTCACAAAATAACCTAAGCGCTCAAATTGACATTTTGTCTCGGGTTGCCAGTTTGCCACAACAGGCTCAACCCACCCATTAATGTTTTGCATCGGATCAACTAGCGTAGCAAGTTGGGCAGTATGCGTTGACTCCATATAATCAACCGCATTGAGATGCGGTACAGTCAGTAATCGATTGTACAACCGAACTTGTACCGGGATCGCATGATGGCAAGCAATCCAGTGGATCACTCCTTTGACCTTGCGCCCCAGCGGGCTTTTACCTAATGTGTCGTGATCAATAGAGCAATGTAGCGCAATGATATGTCCCTGATCATCTTTGATCACTTCATTGCAACGTATTACATAACTATAACGCAAACGTACTTCTCCCCCTAACACTAAGCGTTGCCAACCTATGGGGGGTACTTCTGCAAAATCGTCTTGCTCAATAAAAATTTCTTGGGCAAGTGGTATGACACGCTCACCAAAATCGGTATTTTGAGGATGAAAAGCAGCACAACGATTTTGGCTAACCTGAGCTTGATAATTGGTTAATACTACGCGTAACGGACGCAATACTGCCATGATACGAGGAACTCGCATTTCAAGGTCATCACGTATCGTACCCTCTAAAACATCCATAGCAATGACATTAGCAGATTTAGTAATCCCAACGCGTGCGATGAACTGCTTCAGTCCGCTTGGTAAATAGCCTCTGCGTCGCATACCAGACACAGTCGGCATACGCGGATCATCCCAACCACTAACTACCCCTTCTTGTACCAATTTACCCAAAAAACGTTTGGAAGTAATTGTATGGCACATCTCAAGGCGAGAAAACTCATACTGATGCGGCAGCAGAGGCAGCTTTAAAAAACCAATATCCACAAGGCGATTCAGTAACCAATCGTAAAACGGACGTTGATCTTCAAATTCCAAAGTACAAATAGAATGTGTCACTTGCTCTTTTGCGTCCTCTAACGGATGCGCAAAGGTATACATAGGATAAACACACCAAGCATCACCCGTGCGATGATGTGTAAGATACCGAATACGATAGATAACCGGGTCGCGCATATTAATATTGGGTGAAGCCATGTCAACTTTAGCACGCAGAACCATTTTTCCTTCTTCGTAATCTCCTTTGCGCATCGCAATAAATAGTTGCATGTTCTCTTCAATCGGTCGGTCTCGGTAAGGTGAATTTACCCCCGGTTCAGTTAGGGTACCGCGATAAATTCTTATTTGGTCTTGGTTTTGTTCATCGACATAGGCAAAACCTGCTCGAATCAGTGCTTGAGCAGCTTGATACATCCACTCAAAATAGTCAGATGCAAAAAATACCGTTTTAGACCACTGACAACCTAGCCATTGCACATCTTCTTGAATTGCGCGCACAAAGTCATCAGATTCTTTTTCTGGATTAGTATCATCAAAGCGTAAATAGCATTCCCCCTGATAGTAGTCAGCCAATCCAAAATTCAATAAAATTGATTTCACATGGCCAATATGTAAATAGCCATTTGGCTCTGGTGGGAAACGGGTAACAATCTTAAGGTTTGGTTGGTTCTTGATCGCTTTATCCATGACATGCGTGATAAAGTTTTGACCAAGAAAGAAGGTGGAACGACTCATAACAGTATGAACATAATGATCATTAATGCTGTGCGCTAACTAGTAGGCGCTTATAATAACCGTAATTGTATGATTGGATAAAAAAATATGATGTTGCCTACCTTGTCCGAGTATCTTCAGCTTGCCTACCAAACAAAAAAAATACGAGATGCGGATCTCATCAATCTACTCACAACGATAGCCAATGCCACGATTCAAATCAGCGAAGCGGTGCGACAAGGTGGCATCATTGATCTATTAGGTTCGGCAGAGCAACAAAACAGCCAGGGCGAAACCCAACAAACATTAGATATCTATGCTAACCAGGTCATTTTATCAAACTGTGAAGCACTTGGCATCTTATCCGGAATGGCCTCAGAAGAGATGGAAACACCTTACATTGCGCCAAGTGTTTTGCCAAAAAAACGTTATTTGCTGCTCTTTGATCCGTTGGATGGTTCATCCAATATTGCAATTAATGCGCCGATTGGATCCATTTTTTCGATATTGGTCAAACCATCATCCAATCTACCTACCACAGCAGAAGATTTTTTACAGCCTGGTCATCAACAAATCGCTGCGTGTTACGCTCTGTATGGTCCGCAAACTTTTTTTGTATTAACAATCGGCTATGGCACCGCAGGATTCACGCTGGATCATAAAACCAATCAATTTATCTTGACCCATCCTGCATTCAATATTCCAGACAATACCACCGAATTTGCAATTAATATGTCCAATCAACGATACTGGGAAGCACCGGTACAACGCTACATTCATGAGCTATTAAGCGGGCAAATAGGTTCTCGAAGTAAAAATTTTAATATGCGCTGGGTGGCTGCAATGGTCGCTGATGTCCACCGCATTTTGATGCGGGGCGGTGTATTTGCTTATCCGTGTGATCAACGACCTACCAACAGGTCAGGTAAACTACGACTTTTATACGAAGCCAATCCGATGGCTTTTTTAGTTGAGCAAGCAGGGGGGCTAGCATATGATGGCAAAAATCGGATCATGGCGATTCTACCAACTACCCTACATCAACGTGTTGCTGTATTTTTGGGAGCCAAAGAAGAAATTGAGCAACTTGTTGATTATCATCGCGCCTAAAAAAACTGCTACCAAGGTAAAAAATCAACTTGGTCTCCTGCTTTAACTGTTTGTCCAGCGAAAATATGCGCCAAACCATTGGCCCAAAAACAAGAAGAAAAAACGCCTGAACTTTGGTTGGGATATGGCTCAAGATACCAACCTGAATCATCTTGTTTACGTTGTACACGTAAAAATGTTTCGCGATCAGGATCTGGCTTTGCTACTGTAAACGCAGCACATGTCGGTATCGCTCGTAGCGTTAATGTGGGAACAACCCCCAAACGTGCTAATAAAAAGGGTTTTACAAATATTTCAAAGGCAATAAAACCAGAAACAGGATTGCCAGGTAGCCCCATAAAATCAGCATCTTGAATCCGTCCAAACGCAAAAGGTTTGCCCGGTTTCATCGCAACCTTCCACAAGTATAACTCACCCAATTCGCTAACCGCTGCTTTAACAAAATCCTTATCCCCAACTGAAACACCGCCACAAGTTAAGATCACATCAACTTGTCCGGCCACTTGACTTATAGCATCCATTATAGCAATAGGGTCATCTTTAATAATGCCAAGATCAATCACTTCACAGCGCAATTGTTTAAGGCGAGTATGTAACCAATAACGGCTCGTATTGTAAATTTTGTTCAAGCATCCTTGATCACCCGGCTCAAGTAATTCATCTCCCGTAAAAAATAAAGCGCATCGCAAAGGCTTGACAACAGATAATTGTGCAACCCCAACTGAAGCAGCAAGACCAATAGCGCTGGGCGTTAAAACAAGACCTGCATCCAATAGTAAGCTATTGGCAGCAATATCTTCTCCTATCCGTCGGATATATTGCCCAGTAACCGGACGCTGCATACATTGAATATGTTGATTAGCAAGCATAGTAACTTGCTCTTGGGCAATGATAGCATCAGCGCCAGTTGGGATTGGAGCACCCGTAAAAATACGTGCAGCGGTACCTATTTGAAGCGGTGCGGGCATACTGCCTGCTGTAATGACTTGGCTAATCGGTAAGGTTAAATGTGCATCAACACAACGCAATGCATAGCCATCCATTGCGCTATTATCATGGGGTGGAATATGCATGGGCGCAGTCAATGCGTGTGATAAAACATATCCCTCTGCGTCTAATAAGGGTAGCATTTGGTTCTTGGTCATTAGACGCACTTTATTCGTTAGCGCCCCACAAACTGCCTTGACACTGGCTGGCTGAAAATTAAAAGTCATCAACAATACACCACTTAGTCATTCAAATAACCGATCATAGCAACAACATTAAGATTGAGCCAGTAACTGTTTGATCGGCGCAAAACTTTTACGATGTACTGGAGTTATGCCATACTGGGCAATAGCAGCCAAATGTTGTGAAGTAGGATAGCCCTTATGTCGTGCAAAACCATATTGCGGATATTGCGCATCTAAACTGAATAAAGCCGCATCCCGTTCTGTTTTAGCAAGGATAGAAGCAGCTGAAATAGCGGGTACCAACTGATCACCCCTAACCATTGACTGCACTGGCATGGATAACCCATTTGGCACACAACAACCATCTATCCACACTACATCAGGCAGTATCGTCAAACCTAGAATAGCACGTCGCATAGCTAACAAAGTGGCTTGCAGAATATTTAGCGCATCAATTTCTTCTACTGATGCCTTTGCAACGCACCATGTCAAGGCTTGCTGTTTGATCTGGTTTGCTAAAAATAGGCGCTTCATTGCGCTAAGCTGTTTAGAATCCTTTAATCCTGCTATTGGTTGTGTTGGGTCAAGCATAACTGCTGCTGCATATACCGCACCAGCCAGGGGTCCTCGACCTGCTTCATCAACGCCCGCGATCCCTGTCATAACCTATCACCACCGTTACCTTTTTACGGCTCCACAGAGTTGACCGAATGTCTTGCACACAGGATTTCAGCTTCACAGACTAATTGTCCACCAACCAAAGCTTGTGCAGCATAGCGTCCAAGCATGCGCTTAACTTGAATGACTTGCGCTACAATAACCAGCTGATCACCTGGCACCACTTGACGCCTAAAGCGTGCTTTATCAATCCCAGCAAAAAAATACAATTCATTTTCAGGCCGACCACCAAGGCTTTCTAGCTCAAGTAACCCCGCAGTTTGTGCCATCGCTTCAATAATCAACACACCAGGCATTACTGGAAAATCTGGAAAATGCCCCGCAAAAAAAGGTTCGTTATAAGTTACGTTTTTTATCGCTTGAATCATTTTGCCACGTTGCAAGGCTATAACACGATCAATCAATAAAAAAGGGAACCGGTGAGGTAAATAGCGCATAATGCGCCGAATATCCATCACCATATCTTGATCGGACACAATAAAACCCTCCTCCTAGGACTTAGAATGTCGTGCCCAAGCTAAACTGGAAGTTTTCAATATGATCATTTTCTTTTTTGTCTCGCCATAACGTGTAACTAAATTCAATCGGTCCGACAGGTGAAACCCAAATCAACCCTAAGCCTGTGGATCGACGCCGACCTTTATGAAATGTGATTTCCGACTCCGGCGCTTTATTTTCTCCTTGTTTCTGCGTTGTTGGTCCCCAAACGCTCGCTAAATCAAAAAACACACTCATCTGTACTTCATTTTTCTTAGCTAAACCAAAAATAGGAAAGCGCAATTCGGCACTCGCTAAAAGCCGATTACTACCCCCTACACAATCTTGTCCTTGCACGTATTTTCCTGAATCATCTTTCAACCAGTTATATTCACCCAAACTATTCTCACGAAAACCGCGAATAGTACCAATTCCACCTGCTTGCTGATTTTTAAAAAAGGGAAGCGTCGTAGTTTTACCATATCCTCCACCAAGATATAAACTGCCCTTGAGTGCTAAGGTAACATAGTCATGTAGAGGAAAATACACAGCCTGATCGGACTGTATTAAATAGTACTGCAATTGACCAGTAGGTAACCCAGCTTTAAGCTGTATTGAAGTGAGTAATCCCCTCGTTGGAAAGCTGGCCAAATCCCGTGTATCCTTCACAAAACCAATCTGACCCGTCAACGCACTTCCTTGATCCTTATACTGCTTGCAATATTCCACATCACCCGTGCAAGTATTACGCTCAGCCCCGAAACCAAAAGTCACATTATCGTTTTCAGTTACTGGCACCTTAGATAAGATGTCAGCGGTCAACACGCGCTGGTCTCTTTTACCTTCGCCCTCGCCTGAAAGCGAACGCTTAAAACTTAATTTGCCACCCAAGTAGATACCGTCATTGGTAAAATACGGATCCCCGTAAGACAACACACCCAATTGCTCTAACGTATTTATTGATAAGCCCAACTCCAGTAACTTACCCGAGCCAAATATATTAGGATTTCTCACATTGATAACCGGAGCAAACCCCTCAGCTTTCGAATAGCTAAACATCAAATGCACTTCGCCCATTTGCTGTTTTTCTTGCACAATAACTTCTAAATCAACTTGATCAACAACGTTTTCAACTGGCTTAATGCGAATGTTCACCGCATTAAAATAGTTCAGCATGATGATGCGCTCTTTTGAGCGATCAATTTTTTTCTGATTAAAAAGGCTGTATTCAGCAAGACGCATTTCACGTCGTATTACTTCATCACGTGTATTAAGGTTGCCCGTAATATCAATATGGCGCACATAAACCCTGCGCCCAGGATTAATCTCAACATCAAAGTGGATAAGGGCTCGCTCTTCATCAATACGCTCTTTGAGCTGAGCTTCTGCAAATGCATAGCCTTCTTCCCCTAAGCGTGATGTTATGGCGCTGATTGATGCCTGAAAAGGAGTATAGCGGAACAATTCGCCTTTTTTGAGCCGGAGCAATGCATAAAGCAATTTTTTGGGTAAGATCGTTTCGCCCAATAACGTAATGTCGCCAACCTGATAGGCTTTACCTTCTTTGATGTTAATCAATAGCTCAATGGATTTTTTGTCAGAGCTTAACAATACTTGTGTTGACTCAACACTCATCTTGAAAAAACCATGATCTTGGTAAAATCGCTTAATCCGCTCGAGATCTTGTTTTAGTTTGTCTTGAGCATATTGATTATCTTTTGTCTGCCAGGACATCAGCTTACCTGTCGTTAAAAACATCTCTTGGCGCAACGTTTTTTCGCTGATAGCTTTGGTGCCGACAATATGAATGGCTTTGATGGTGGTCGTTTTGCCCTCCGAAATATTGACAGTGATGGCCAAACGATTTTGGTCTAATTTTTTGAGTACTGTGGTAATGTCCACATCATACTTACCAATGTCAAGGTAAGCACTTTTGACTGATTTAACTAGATTATCAAACGAAGCAGGGTTAAAAATCAGTGATTCAGCGATACCTCGATCCTTCAATACTTTCTTAATCAGACTATCATTGATGACAACAGCACCATTAATCGTAATTTCAGCAATAATAGGGCGCTCAACAACATGAATGGTAATATCCGGATTGGCAGGTGTAATGCGTACATCATCAAAAAAACCCGTATCAAACAGATGCTTTACAATATCTTGGGACGCAGTTTCATCAAAGTGATCGCCTGATTTCACAGGTAGATAATCAAGCACTGTACTCATTTCCGTATGTTGCAAACCTTCTACTGCAATACCGCGTATGACAAAGGACTCATCAGCTTGCACGCTAGAGGCAATCAAACAAAAAGAAAGTACAGCAACACAATATTGGAAAGCTTTCAATATCAGCCCGCAAAAAGATAATTAAAATCGTTAAATAGAGCAACGCACATCATGGCATATAACAACAACATGCCCAACATGTCACATTTTTCTTGTACTTTGTGGCTCACTGGTCGCCCACTGAAGAATTCAATTGCGTAGTATACCAAGCGTCCGCCATCTAGCATAGGAATAGGTAATAAATTCAGCACACCTAAGACCATGCTGATAAATGCTAAAAATTTCAAGTAGGTTAACCAGCCCAAATGTGCTGCTGCACCAGCCAAGCGTGCCATCGTCACGGGTCCGGCGACAACCTGGTCTGAAAATGCTTTATCGCCCAATATCATGTGACCTATCGTCAATAAAGTCACCCAACTACCGTCTAAAGTTCGCCAGATACCCTCTCGGAAAGCTTCCCATATAGCGGGCTGATAGAATTGCCTCAGTTGACGGTGCCAAGCCATATCCGGTGACCCTGCTAAACCAACTTTCCCCATAGCAAAACCATTCTCATCAACAGTTTCAATACGCAAAGCAATCGGCAACATACGATGGTGACGTTCCACTACAACTGGCAATAATTGACCCGGATGATTACGCACCTGCGTCGCAAATTGCTGCCAATTTTCAATGGGTTGATGGTCAATAAAACGCAATACATCACCCACTTTCAATCCAGCATGTGCAGCAGAACCATTCGGATCAATATAACCGATAACAGGAAGTATCCGCTCAGCAGACAAACCTATTTTGCGCAAATCAGTCAATATATTTGGCTCGTGCATAAAGCGTTCTAAGACAATTTTGCGTGTCAGCGTCACCCCGAGTGGATTAGTCACAGTAATCAATAAAGTGGACTGCGAACTACCCTGTAATATTGCTTGCTGTACATCTTGCCAATGTAAAATGGGCTGGGTATTAATCGATACGATCCGTTCACCAGGTAAAAAGCCCGCTAAGGCAGCTGGAGTTTGCGGTATAACCGTACCAATGACCGGCTTGACTTGCTCTTCGCCTGGCAGTAGTGCAAAAAAACTCAATAGCATTGCCACCAATAAATTCGCTAAAGGCCCCGCTAGAGTAATCGCAACACGCCATCCAACAGGTTTGGTATTAAACGAGAATGGTTTGTCTTTGGCATGAACAAGTCCACTGCGTTCATCCAATAACTTGACATACCCACCAAGCGGTATTGAGCAAAGCGCCCACTCGGTACCACCGCGCTTGATCATCCAAAGTGGGCGACCAAAACCAACAGCAAAGCGTAACACGCGAACATGACATAATTTAGCAACACAATAATGCCCAAGCTCATGAATGGTCACGAGTAAACTGATGGCTAGAATAAAAGCAAATAAGGTCATCGTTTAGCTACCTCTTGTTGTGCTACGCTTCTTGCTTCGTGATCGCAGGATAAAAGTGCTGCTAAATCTTGACTGACTGGTCGATGAGCTAGTCGTGTTAAGGTATGATCAATAATAATGGGAATGTCTCCAAATGAAATATGCGTATCTAAAAATGCTGCAACGGCGACTTCGTTGGCAGCATTAAGTATCGCCGGAGCATCGCCTGCCATCCTTAAGGCATCAAGCGCCAATTGTAAACAAGGAAAACGCTTAAAATCAGGTATTTCAAAATGCAATACAGATAGCTGCGTTAGCGAAAGCCGAGCAACACCGGATGCGATGCGACGTGGCCAACTTAAAGCACAAGCAATAGCCGTACGCATATCCGGCACACTCATCTGTGCTAAAGCAGAGCCATCTTGGTATTGTACCATCGCATGCAAAACACTTTCCGGATGAATGACCACCTCAATTTGATCGGCTGTAGCATGAAATAGCCAACAAGCTTCAATAATTTCTAGCCCTTTATTCATTAGCGTTGCCGAGTCAACCGATATTTTTTTACCCATTGACCAAATCGGGTGTGCGCAAGCCTCTTTTGGGGTCACATTGCGCATAGCTTGCTTAGAAAATAAACGAAAAGGACCACCTGATGCGGTAAGCACTAATTTTTCTACACCTGATGCTTTTAAATCACCATCAAAATCAGGTGGCAAAGCTTGTAAAATAGCACTGTGTTCGCTATCAATCGGCAGTAATTGGCCATGATGTTGATCAAGCGCTGCCTTAACCAGGTGCCCCGAGATAACTAATGACTCCTTATTGGCAAGCAATATTTTTTTGCCCGCACAAGCTGCCGCTAATACAGTAGGCAGTCCCGCTGCACCAACAATAGCCGCAATGACATAATCTGCCTCCGATAACCTTGCCATATCAAGTAGCGCTTGGGTACCATGTAAAACAACCGTCTTGCAACATGCATGTGATAAGGCATCAGTAAGATACCGCGCAGAATCCGCTGATTCAACCACTGCATAGGTTGGGTGATGAACCAAGCATTGTTTAAGCAATACATCAAGTTGTCGCCAACCACTTAAAGCAAGGATAGGATAAGCTTCTTTGTGGCGTGATAAGACATCCAGTGCACTGATTCCAACTGTGCCCGTTGAACCTAGCAAAACAACTGGATGGCACTTCATCGTTTTTTAAATATGCTCCATTAATTTATTGCGTTATTACTAAACAAGCCATGCTCACCGCTAAAACTGCAACTAAACCATCCATGCGATCATACAACCCACCATGCCCTGGCAATAAATAACTACTGTCTTTTATAGCCGCTTCGCGCTTAAACCAAGATTCAAGTAAATCGCCTATCACGCTGGTTATACATAATAATATGGCCAAGGCTGGCACAGCCCATCTAGACAAACTAATCGGCAAATAACCCAATTGATCAAGTAGCACACTATACAATAGTGTTCCAATCAACCCTCCAATAAATCCCTCCCAGCTCTTGCCTGGACTAATATGATCGGCTAATTTATGTTTACCATATAATTTTCCTGTGATGTACGCTACGGTATCTGCTACCCAGACAATACCCATCAAGACCAATAACTGTCTACCCATTGCTGGCAAGGGACGCAGCACCTGAAAAGCCATCCAAGCTGGTAAAAAAATTAACCAACCAGTCACCCATCCTGTCCAATTCGGTAAAAGCGGCCAACGCTTTACTAACCACAGTGGTGCTATACCGAGCCAAAATACTAATATGACAGCTGACGCAATCCAACCGAGCTGGTCTTTGACTAGCCATAATAGCCCTTGCAATAAGGCGCTGGTCAAAAGATAGTAGGGCACTTGAGCAGCAGTCATACGAGTCATTTTGGCAAATTCCCATAGCAATCCCTGCACCACCATACCTGTTATGATCATCCATAAAAAAGGAGGACAATAAAAAACGGCGTTGACCGTAATGAGCAAGAGGAAACAAGCTGTCACTACACGTTTTTTGAACACCCAATCTCCAATCTATCTGGATAATAACTGCTCGCTCGTACAGCCAAATCTTCGTTCGCGCTGTGTATAAGAAGTGATTGCCGCTTCTAATGCTTTGCGATCAAAATCTGGCCAAAGTAAGGGCGTAAAATACAATTCCGAATAGGTCAAGTGCCATAACAAAAAATTACTGATACGTTGCTCACCGCCCGTTCGAATAAATAAATCCGGTTCCGGTAAATCAGCAAGCGACAATCGATGGGACAGCATCGCTTCATCAACTTGTCGTAACCCTTGGTTCAGTAATTGATTAACCGCCTGCAAAATATCCCAACGCCCGCCATAATCAACAGCAATCGTTAATTGGAGTCCTGTATTGGCGCAAGTCATCGCTTCTGCCTTGCTTGCTGTCCTAATCGTTTCGGCAGAAAAATGGTCGCGACGACCAATAATACGTAAACGAATGTTATGTTGGGACAGCTTGGCGGCTTCTTGCTCAAGTGATTGCAAAAAAACGTCCATGAGCCAGGAAACTTCCTCGGGTGGGCGACGCCAGTTTTCTGTTGAAAAAGCAAAAAGCGTCAAACAGGAAATACCTAATTCAACGGAAGCCACAATAATTTGGCGCACAGCATCTAACCCTTTTTTGTAGCCTGCAATACGAGGTAGATGGTGCTGCTTTGCCCAACGACCGTTGCCATCCATAATGATGGCAATATGTTCGGGCAAATGGACGTGGTGATCTGGCATGAACAAAATGGGGTGTCGCCCGGTAAATTTGTGAACTATATTGCTAACAAGTCGGCTTCTTTGATAGCCAATAACTTATCAATTTCTGCAATATATTTATCGGTGTGTTTTTGAATGGCTTCTTGGGCAAGATGCTCTTCATCTTCCGTAACCAGCTTATCTTTCAATAAAGCCTTCAACTCATGATTACCATCTCGGCGAATATTGCGTATCGCAATCCTTGCGTTCTCGGCTTCCATCTTAACGATTTTGATGAAGCTCCGTCTTTTTTCTTCAGTCAGTACTGGCATTTGTACGCGAATCATATCGCCTGCTACAACAGGATTAAGCCCTAATTCTGATTCACGGATAGCCTTTTCAACAACAGGCATCATATCCTTTTCCCATACCCGTACACCAATAGTACGCGGGTCTAGGACCGTGACATTGGCCACCTGATTCATTTTCATGATGCCGCCATGGCAGTTGACCTGAATATGATCAAGAAATCCTGTATAAGCACGGCCAGTATGTACCTTCGCTAGCTCCGCTTGGAAGGCACAAAGCGATTTTTGCATCTTCGTTTCATATACTGCATGGGTATGGTACATGCCCTCAATCCAAACTTAATTTAAAAAAATACTTCAATAGTGAACCAATGTTCCTTCTTCATCTCCCATGACAACGCGTTCTAATGCACCAACACTAAAAATGTTAAACACCTTCATATTCAACTTTTGGTCGCGACACAACGCAAAAGCCGTCGCATCCATTACCTTTAAATCATGCGCAATGACTTCGTCAAAAGTAAGTGTTTTGTAACATATTGCATCGGGATGTGTTTTAGGGTCATGGGAATATACACCATCAACTTTAGTGGCTTTGAGCATGATATCAACCTTCATCTCAACACCTCGCAGCGCAGCGGCTGTATCAGTTGTAAAAAATGGATTACCCGTGCCTGCCGCAAAAATAACTACACGACCACTTTCAAGATGCTTGATAGCCTTATCACGTGAATAAGGCTCGGTAATTTGTTGCATGGCTAATGCAGACTGAACGCGCGACACCACATCAAAACGAAGCAAAGTATCATTTAAGGCTAAAGCATTAATCACTGTTGCCATCATGCCCATATAATCTGCCGTTGCACGATCCATCCATGTCGCAGCAGGAGAAAAACCTCTAAAAATATTCCCTCCCCCTACAACAATAGCAATTTGCACACCTAGTTTAGATACGGCTTTGATTTGGGAAGCAATCCGCTCAATCATGACACGATTAATGCCATAACTATCCTCCCCCATCAGCGCTTCCCCTGACAACTTTAATAAAATACGCTGATAAGCAGGTATCTTATTCATGGCAGATCACTCAAATTGGCTTTCAAGACCCTCACCCACAGCAAAAAACGCAAAGCGATTTACAGTAGCTTGCTTTTTACGCAACAAATCACCGACAGTCATTTCTTGTTCTTTCACAAAAGTCTGCCCAAGCAAAGTAACTTCAGCTAAAAATTTAGTAATTCTTCCTGATACCATCTTATCAATAATGTCCATGGGTTTACCAGATTGCGCGGCTTGTTCTTGATAAATATGTTTTTCTCTAGCCAGTACCGCAGCAGGTACATCACTTTTGTCCACACAAAGCGGTTTACAAGCCGCAATATGCATAGCAATATCATGACCTAGTGGCGCATCACCACCTCGGTAATCAACCAGTACGCCAATTTTATTGCCATGTAAATAACTGGCTAATTGATGGTCTGTCTTATAGCGCACAAAGCGACGAATAGAAATATTTTCACCCATCTTCGCAATAGCTTCTTGGCGTAATGCCTCAACTGTCACACCTTGATCAGTCAGGATAGTATGGAGTGCAGCAATATCAACAGGATTGGCTTGCTGTATTGTCTTGATAATTTGCTGCGCAAAAGCAACAAAATTGGCGTCTTTGGCAACAAAGTCCGTCTCACAGTTAATCTCCACCAAAACACCAATAGTCTGATCAATAGATGCAGCCACTAAACCCTCTTTTGCACTACGATGAGCCAATTTTGATGCTTTATGTCCTGATCTAATACGCAAAATATCTTCAGCCTGTCGCATATCCCCGTTTGACTCGACCAGTGCTTTTTTGCATTCCATCATACCCAAGCCCGTTGTTGCACGAAGGCTAGCAACCATACTTGCTGTGATTACAACCATCTTCTTCTTTCTCAATAAAATTAGGTCATTGTTGCACTGATGGGATTATCCATATTTTCAGTAACCGTTTCAGTAACCGCATCCAATGTTTCCTGCAAGGATTGGGCGCGCCCCTCTAGCACAGCATCTGCAATACCTCTAGCGTACAAATTAATAGCTCGACTAGAGTCATCATTACCAGGAATCACATAAGTAATTCCGTCAGGAGAAAAATTCGTATCCACCACACCGATGACAGGAATCCCCAATTTATTCGCTTCAATGATAGCGCCGCGTTGATAGCCCACATCAATCACAAAAATGGCATCGGGTAACCCTTTCATCTGCCGGATACCACCGAGCGATCGCTCGAGCTTCTGAACTGCTCTTTGCAGCATCAGTTGCTCTTTTTTGCTGTACCCTGTTCCTTGAACTGAATTAAGCAATAAGGTCTTCTCTTCCAAGCGTTTAACGGACTGTCGTATCGTTTTAAAATTAGTGAGTGTGCCACCTAACCAACGTTGGTCGACAAACGGCATATTGGCTCGTATCGCCTCTTCCCGAATAATAGATCTAGCTTGACGCTTAGTTCCCACAAATAAAATCGTCCCCTTATTGCTTGCCAAGCGCCTAACATAATCGCGCGCTTGCACAAACATAGGCAAGGTATGCTCAAGATTGATAATATGAATCTTATTGCGACTACCGAAGATATAAGGCGCCATCTTTGGACACCAAAAACGCGTTTGATGCCCAAAATGCACACCAGCTTCTAGAAGCTGGCGCATAGAGATAAGAGTACTCATAAAATAAGTCATTCCTTTTTCAAAGGGTTAAATCAGTACCCGCAAGAACCCTATTTAGGCACCCCTGAAGCGGCGGGTATCTTCGAGTAAGCCAGCATTAGCGCTCACCCTTAACTTATACACAGTGTTTGATGATAGCATTGATTGGAAATTGGCTCAAATATAATTAATCCGATCATGTAGTCAACATTTTTAAGAGTTTATTGATGGGAAATATAATGGCGGATAGTCTTTTCAATACCCGTCGCATCTAATCCAATACTTGCTAACTGCTGGCAAGCTTCGCCTTGCTCAATATAACTATCTGGTAATCCCATTAATAAAATGGGTTGGATGATCTGTTCTTGCTGTAACCATTCTGCGACACCTGACCCAGCTCCGCCTTTGATTGTATTTTCCTCAACACAAACCAGTAATTCATGCTGCTTTGCAAAAGTTCGAATCAGCCTAGTATCCAGTGGCTTAACAAAACGCATATCAGCAACACTTGCATCGAAAGCTTCGGCTGCCTGCATAGCGGATGCCAACAAGCTTCCAAAAACTAAAATCCCAACTTTTCCTTTACCCTTTCGTCTAACTACACCACGACCCCAAGGCAAAATTTGCATCGTCGTTTCTACTGTCACACTAGATCCGCTCCCTCGAGGATAACGTACCACACAAGGACCATCATGCAAAAAACCAGTGTAAAGCAATTGACGGCATTCATTTTCGTTAGAGGGTGTCATAATCGCTATATTGGGTATACAACGTAAAAAACTCAAATCAAATGCACCCGCATGTGTTGGGCCATCGGCTCCGACTAATCCTGACCGATCCACCGCAAATAATACGGGTAAATTTTGTAAAGCAACATCATGAATCAATTGGTCGTAACCACGCTGTAAAAAAGTAGAATAAATGGCCACAACAGGCTTGAGTCCTTCACAAGCCAAACCAGCTGCAAAAGTAATCGCATGCTGCTCGGCAATACCAACATCAAAGTAACGTTTAGGAAACTGTTCTGCAAACGCAACCAACCCCGATCCCTCTTTCATAGCAGGCGTAATGGCAACCAACCGATCATCGGTTGTAGCCATATCACATAACCAGCGACTAAATACTTGCGTATAAGTCAATGCTTTAGCAGTATCTTGCTTCCCTAAGCCATACTTGGGATCAAAACGCACAACACCATGGTAAGCAATCGGATCCTTTTCAGCTAAAGCATAACCATAGCCTTTTTGGGTGACTACATGCAAAAATTGCGGGCCATTTAGTCGACGAACATTGCGCAGTGTTGCAACCAAGCCTGTGACATCATGACCATCAATAGGACCAATATAGTTAAAACCAAACTGCTCAAATAATACACCGGGAGTAAGCATGCCTTTGAGGCTTTCTTCAACTTTACCAGCCAATGTTTGCACCGCTGGCACAACGCTTAATATCTTACGAGAACCCTGTCGCACAGCATTGTAAAAGCGACTGGCTAACAATTGTGAGAGATAATGGGTTAAAGCACCAACGTTATGCGAAATGGACATGGCATTGTCATTTAAAATCACCAGTAAATTGATATGCCGCATGGTACCTGCGTTATTTAGCGCCTCAAAAGCTTGTCCAGCAGTTAAAGCACCGTCCCCAATAATGGCAACATAGCGCTTGGTATCCTTAGGATCACGCAAGTAATTAGCAACAGCCATGCCCAGCGCTGATGCAATAGAAGTAGAAGCATGTCCCACACCAAAAGCATCGTAGGGCGATTCTGCGCGCCTCGGAAAACCAGATAGCCCACCTTGTTGACGTAATGTATGCATGGCCGCACGACGACCTGTTAGTATTTTATGAGCATAAGCTTGATGTCCCACATCCCATACCAATTTATCTTGCGGTGTATTCAAAACATAGTGCAAGGCAATGGAAAGCTCAATTGTGCCTAAATTAGATGCTAAATGACCCCCCGTTTGGCCAACTGATTCGATCAAAAATTGGCGGAGCTCATCGGCAAGTTGTGGAAGTTGCGAAACAGCGAGTGCACGCAAAGAGGTAGGATAGTCAATCGTTTCCAGTAATGTCTTCATGTTATTTAAAACGTCCGATGCGCGATATAATCAGCCAAATATCGCAACATATCAGCTGCTGCATCAAAGGAGTGCAAACAATCTAGTGCGTCATGATGAAGTGTGCGTGCCATTTTTTTAGCACCTGCCAGACCTAGTGCACGCACATAAGTGGGTCTATAACATTGAGCACCATTCGATGGCACAGAAAACGTTTCGGTGTTGTCATCCAATATATCATCCGTCACTTGGAATAATAAGCCGACAGATTCAGCAAATTCATTCAAAGCAGCGTGTTGCGAAGCTGTCAATCGCTGTCCACATAATGCTCCTAACAAAATAGAAGCTTGAATCAGTCGACCAGTTTTAAGTTGATGCATCGCTTGAAGTTGTTGGATGGATAAGAACTGACTAGTGCTGGTTAGATCAATCGCTTGGCCTTGTGCCATGCCCTCTTGACCAATTGCCTGGGACAATAGATGGATCATCGTCAATTGTTGATTGGGCGCTACCGACTCAAGAGGGTTTGAGAGTACTTCAAACGCAAGCGATTGCAGAGCATCTCCTGTCAAAAGCGCAATCGCTTCACCAAAAGCAATATGACAAGCTGGTTTATCACGGCGCCAAACATCATCATCCATACAGGGCATATCATCATGAACAAGCGAGTACGCGTGGATCAGCTCAATCGCACAAGCCACTTGCGCTAATGCATTACTTGCAGCGTGCGTGATGGTGCCAGACGCAAAAACTAAAAGCGCTCGAACCCGCTTGCCTTCTCCGAGCGCAACATAAGCCATGGCCTCAGTTAATTTTCGATCAGAACGATTATTGACCAAGACACAATTTGTCAAAGCACGATTGACACACATTTGATGGTGACGCATCCATGCTTCGAAGGCATGTTCAGTCATCTGATAGCTTTAAGGGCTTTAAAACACCCTCATCGAAAATTTTAAGCTGTTGTTCTGCGGCAACTAATTTATCTTGGCACAACTTCACAAGCTCTACCCCACGCTGGTAGGTTTTAAGGGATTCTTCCAATGTAAGATCGGTGCGCTCCATCTTTTCGACCAGTTGCTCAAGCTCCATAAGTAATGCATCAAAATTAGCGGTAACCTGCTGATTGTCGGTAGTCATGGATTGATCTTAAAAAAATCTATCCTCAAAAAAATTAATTTAGGGAATGCATGATCTATCAATCATAGCACAACAGCATTATTCTAAAACCTAACAGATCATGTTATGATTGGCGCTTGCCCCTGTCTCGTTGGCCGAATCTGCCTAGCATGTTCGGCTACGCTGGTGGTTGGCTTGTGCAAACCAGGGTATTTTATGGAACTTGATAAAAACTTTCAACCAGGTAAGATTGAGCAGGATTGGTATCGGCAATGGGAAGTTTCAGGTCATTTTTGCCCCAATCTTAACCCTCAAGCACACTCCTTCTGTATTCAGCTTCCACCGCCTAACATAACAGGTACATTGCATATGGGGCATGCCTTTGGCCAGACTATTATGGATGGTTTAATCCGATACCAACGGATGAAGGGTAGTAATACGTTATGGATACCAGGAACAGATCACGCAGGTATTGCGACACAAATTGTGGTGGAGAGACAATTATCTCAGCAAGGTATCTCCAAAACTGAGCTCGGTAGGGAAAACTTTATTCAAAAATTATGGGCATGGAAGAAAGTCTCCGGTAATACCATCGCCAGCCAAATGCGACGCATAGGCTGCTCAGTGGATTGGTCAAAAGCTTATTTCACTATGGATCCTACCTATGTTGACAATGTACTGTCCGTATTTATGCAGTTATATCAAGAAGGGTTGATTTATCGCGCTAAAAGGCTAGTCAATTGGGATCCAGTGCTAGGAACAGCAATCTCAGATATTGAAGTTGAAAACCTCGAAGAAACAGGCCAGATGTGGTATGTTCGCTACCCGCTTTTAGAACAACCTGACCAGTATATTGTTGTTGCCACAACACGTCCCGAAACAATGCTTGGTGATGTAGCCGTTGCGGTACATCCTGATGATCCGCGCTATCAGTCTTTTATCGGTAAAAAGTTGTTATTACCGCTTACCGATAGAGCCATTCCAGTCATTGCTGACATGTATGTGGAAACCACTTTTGGGACAGGATGTGTCAAAGTTACGCCTGCACATGATTTCAATGACTATGAAATCGGCAAACGCCATCACACTGATTTAATTAATATTTTAACGCTTGATGGTAAAATACGTGCCAAAGCAGAAGTCTTTGATTGTCATCATCAAACAAAATCTGTTTATCCGATACCTAGAGCCTACATAGGGCAATCCTGTGAAGTTGCGCGTCAAAAAATTGTTGTTGATCTGCAGCAAGCAGGTTGCTTGGTCAAAACTGAGCCCCATCAGATAAAGGTGCCAAGAGGCGATCGAACAGGCGTTGTGATTGAGCCGATGCTTACTAATCAATGGTTCGTTGCAGTTAATAAAGCTATTGATAGCGATCCCCAAAAACGCACACTTGCTCAAAAAGCGATACAAGCTGTTGAAAGCGGGCAAGTACGTTTCGTGCCAAAAAACTGGACTAATACTTATGGCCAGTGGATGCAAAATATACAGGACTGGTGTATCAGTCGACAACTATGGTGGGGGCACCGTATCCCAGCTTGGTATGACAAGGAAGGCCAAGTTTATGTCGCGCGTGATGAACAGCATGCCTACGCACAATATGCTGCACAGCTTGGTTTAACAGACCCTCAAACTGCTCAACCTTTATCAATGGCGCAACTGCAGCAGAAAGGATGGATGCTGAAGCAAGATGAAGACGTCTTAGATACTTGGTTCAGTAGTGGCATTTTGCCCTTCGCAACACTGGGCTGGCCAAAAAAAACCCCGGAAATTGATCAATTCTTACCTTCCAGTGTGCTGGTTACTGGCTACGAAATTCTGTTTTTTTGGGTCGCACGCATGATCATGCTAACCACCCATTTTACGGGCAAAATACCTTTTCGAACAGTCTATATTCACGGTATGGTGCGGGATCACGATGGCAAAAAAATGTCCAAATCGGAAGGCAATGTCATTGATCCTGTAGATCTATTAGATGGTATCACACTTGAAGATTTACTGGCTAAACGGACAGTTGGACTTCGCCGTCCCGAAAAAGCTTCGCAGATCGTTCAAGCCACAACAAAACTATTCCCAGAAGGGATTCCAGATTATGGTGCTGATGCATTACGCTTCACCATGGCCAGTTACGCGAATCTAGGTCGCCAAGTTAATTTTGATTTTAAACGTTGTAGGGGCTACCGCAACTTTTGCAATAAGCTCTGGCAAGCAACCCGCTTTGTGCTTATGCACACAAAAGACCAACCAATCACCATGTCTGCACAATGCATAAATAGGACACATTGGATTAACCAATGGATGCTCAGTTGCTTACAGTCCACCATCATGGACGTGACAAAAGCATTGGATAACTATCGTTTTGATTTAGCTGCTAAGGCATTGTACGCTTTTACATGGGACGAATATTGCAGTTGGTATTTAGAATTTGTCAAAATCCTTTTCAATCATGCTGACGCAACTGAGCAACAAGCAACCCGCTACACCATGCTCTTAACGCTTGAGACCCTATTGCGACTCATGCATCCAATCATGCCATTTATTACAGAGGCATTGTGGCAGGATGTTGCACCGCGTATTCAAGCCAAGTTGACGCCGTTTATCATGAACGCATCCTGGCCAACCGCTGAACAAAGCTTCATAAACGAAGACGCCTTATCCAAAGTCACGCTGCTAAAAGAGATGACCGAAGCTGTTCGTCATTTGCGCGGCGAAATGCAAATAGATCCTGCTCAAAAAATACCACTCTTTATTGAGGGCAATCACGCTTGTGATGAATATCGACCTTTTCTTCAAACATTAGCTAGACTATCTATGATAACAGTGGTAGACAAAATCCCTACCCAACATCATGCACCCCATATATTGACCAACGGCATGCGTTTGATGTTAGACGTTCAGGTTAATCAAGCTATGGAAAGTATCAAACTAACAAAAGCTATCAGTCAGTTAGATAAAGAGATCGGCTTGCTAACCGCTAAATTGAAGGTGCTACAGCAATCACCAACACCACTTTCAGCGCTCGTTCAGCAAACTCAAGCACAGCGGGTGGATCGACAAAATAAAAAAGCAGTCTTTATAGCTCAACTAGCACATCTAGGTAAAAAATAGATAGGTGATGTGATGATTACAATAAAAAATGGGTGACGGTGCATTTTAGATTGCCACGTGGCATCAAGATGAGACGACAGGTCATCTTACGAGGTGATGAAATAGACAATGAGGAATTAATCAAGCGTAAGATTATTTGCTACGCTTTGCGACACTTGCCTGTTGATTATAGCCTAGATGATTACATTACTTACGATCTGAAAACTTTGACCAGCAATCGTCAATTCAACCAATATGTGTTTAAGCTACTTTAAAGGGGGATGGTGATGAACAAGGCTCTTAACGTCATAGCAATCGCTACGTCTGCTGTGATAGCAGTTGCTGGAACATTAGGTATGTATATTATATATAAAGGAAGAATACCAAGCGGAGTAGAGTGGCGCGAATATGAAGAAAACTTATATCGTAACCTTTACACATGGAATTATAATTTGGAAGATCACACTTATACATTTATGGGATCAAAACTAGATCTGCTTCTGGATGGTTATTTGAAGCACGCCTATTCATTAATAGAAAGCCCAATGTTTTTAGTCTGTGGAGTTATTTTAATAGCCGCACTCGTGCTCTTGGTAGTGTTCATTGCCCAATATATACTCGATAAACTTGCTCAGCCAAAGGACAATCATGAAAATCACGCTGATTAGAGTTTCAACCGTAGCATTGCTCATCGCAGCGATGCTACCCGTTACGATATTCTACGATCGGTTTGGTGTGTACAAGCGGGATTGTATCGTTCATATAGAGGCTTGATTAAGTATTGAAGATGAAATACTTTAGTACACGTGGCAAAACATCCAGCCATCGCTTTTTGGATGTTCTATTGACCGGTTTAGCACCAGATGGTGGGTTGTTTGTGCCAGAAACTTACCCAAGAATTACCCAAGAAGATTTAGAAAGGTGGCGAACACTCCCTTATGCTGAGTTGGCCTACCAAGTCATCCGACTATTTATTGATGATATACCCGAGAAAACCCTTCGCGCCATACTTCAGCATACCTATCAACAAGATGCGTTTGATATAGAGACCATCATCACCCTTGATCCATTACATGATGGGCTTTACATTGAGGGGCTGTCACACGGCCCTACGCTTGCCTTCAAAGACATGGCCATGCAACTACTTGGCCATTTGTTAGAATACGCTCTTGCGACTAAAAATCAAACTTTAAATATTGTTGGCGCAACCTCTGGTGACACTGGTAGTGCTGCAGAATATGCTTTGCGAAACAAACGAGGTATACAGGTTTTTATGTTGTCACCATCTGGAAAAATGAGTGCTTTTCAACGTGCTCAAATGTACAGCTTACAAGACGCAAATATTCACAACATTGCTATTACAGGCATGTTTGACGACTGTCAAGATATTGTCAAAGCCGTGCAAAATGACGCACTATTTAAAGAAAAATGCCGAATCGGCACCATCAATTCGATCAACTGGGCGCGCATTTTAGCGCAGATTGTATACTATATCGCAGGGTATATTCAGGCAACCAATCACGGTCATAAACAGGTAAGTTTTTGTGTCCCTTCAGGCAATTTTGGCAATGTTTGTGCAGGGCATATTGCTAAACAGATGGGGTTGCCCATTGCAAGATTGATCGTTGCAACCAATGAGAATGATGTATTACATGAATTTTTTCATCATGGTGTTTACCGTCCAAGGAAAAACCATGAAACCTATACAACGTCCAGTCCTTCTATGGACATATCCAAAGCCTCCAATATAGAGCGTTTTATTTTTGATCTCCTAGAAAGGAAATCCAATATCATTAACGATCTTTGGAAAAATTTATCAAAATTAGGTGGCTTTGATTTATCACATAAATTACCCGATATTCATCAGCATTACGGTTTTTTTTCAGGTAGAAGTCATCATCAAAATCGCTTGGCAACAATCGCTTTAACAAAACAAAAAGATAATCGATTAATTGATCCGCATACAGCAGATGGCATATATGTTGCTCGTGCTTTACGTCAACCGAACGAAACGATAGTTGTGCTAGAAACGGCATCCCCTATCAAATTTTCTGAAACAATAGAAGAAGCAACAGGTCAGCACCAAGTACTACCATTGACCTTTCAAGCAATGATGAAATTACCGCAACGAGTAACAACCTTGCCAGCTAGTACTGCCCTTGTCAAAGATTTTATTCACCAAACATTAAAAAACCGTTAAGGCATCATGCAACCCATATAAAGCAAAAAGCACATTATTGATTTTAATAGCACGACTTAATCAGGAACAGTCATTATGGCTTCTTATATTCTTGTTTTAAACTGTGGTAGTTCTTCTATCAAGTTTGCACTCATCAATCCGGCAAGTAAAGAAACAGAAGTCACGGGTATTGCCGAAAAGCTCAATTTACCCGGTGCACGTTTAAAGTTTGCCCAACATGGCGAAAAAATAACGAGGGATATACCTGCAGCTGATCATCGTTCTGCTATGCAATATGTGTTGCAGGAACTGTCCCAGCGTCACTTATTAAGTGAGGTCATTGCTGTAGGGCATCGTGTTGTACATGGGGGAGAAAAATTTCAACACTCCATACGTATTGACGATCAAGTCCTTGATGCAATTAAAACTTGTTGTCGATTAGCGCCCTTACATAATCCCGCAAACCTGTTAGGTATTGAAAGTGCGCTTCAGTATTTACCAAAGTTGCCGCAAGTTGCAGTTTTTGATACCTCATTCCACCAAACTATGCCCAAGAAAGCTTATTTATACGCCCTACCCATGAAGCTTCACCAGCAACATGGTATTAGGCGATATGGATTTCATGGTATTAGTTATCGCTTTGTTTGCCAAGCAGCCGCTCAAATGCTTAATAAACCGCTCAATGATTGCGCTTTAATCATTGCACATCTTGGAAATGGTTCATCAGTCACCGCCGTTTTGAACGGTCAAAGCGTAGATACTAGTATGGGATTGACCCCATTAGAAGGGCTAGTTATGGGAACGCGATCAGGTGATATTGATCCGGGTATTTCACCATTTTTGGTTGATAATCTAGGCATGAATGTTGCGAGCATCAACAATCTGCTTAATAAAGAAAGCGGACTACTCGGATTGTCCGAATTAACCAGCGATTGCCGAGAATTGGAAGAAGCGGCTATATCAGGGCATGATGGCGCTAGTTTAGCACTCGAAATTTTTTGCTATCGCTTAGCCAAATATATTGCAAGCTACATGGTACCACTGGGTCGACTGGATGCTGTCGTATTTACAGGTGGAATTGGCGAAAACTCGGATATATTGCGTGCTAATGTACTAAATCAACTAGGCTTTTTAGGGATCAAGCTTGATGAAGAAGCCAATAAACGCTGTATTCGTGGTGTAGAGGGTCGTATCGACCAAAAAACAATACCTGCTGCCTTGGTAGTAGCAACTAACGAAGAATTAATGATTGCATTGGACACAGCCATTTTAATCTAAATTGATCCCATCTTGTCTGACATACACATTACAACTGCGCTAACTTAGGTTGTTGTGAGTAAGTTCTAGCAGTGATAGTGATTTATCCATGCTATGAAATTCGCTCATAGAGAAGGTACCCAAGTCTATTTGGTAACACCTGGGGCACCACATAAACCATCCATGTATGAGCATAGCGATTTATTTATCAAAATCAATACCCAACACAGTCATAGGAAGCGCTTTGTTTAATATCAATAACCTGCACAGGAATAAGCGCTCCGGCTTATCCCTGTGAACAGATCACTGTGTACTACATATTCAAAATAGACTTGTAAAGTGGCAACTTAATATTGAATTCCCATTGCCGACAACATCGTAAAAAATAAATCCGTCTGGTCAGTTAATCCCATCACATTCGCTGCATAAGGACCATAAGCGGCCACTCGCAATTGTGCTCCGGTGTGACCTTGTGAAGAAGTCTCAGAATTCCCATAACTGACCGCCATGATGGAACCGTCTTTCGTGCGCAGTGCTTGCGTTAAACCTGGCGCTTTAGAACCGGGCTCAATAATTTGACAAGAGTGCGCATGATCCGCTGTCACGATCACCAAGGTATCTTTATTTTTGCTTGCAAAATTAAGTGCAACTTGAACCGCTTCATCTAAATCAACTGTTTCACCAAATTGCCCGCATGGGTTAGCTGCATGATCTTGTTTATCAATGGATGCTCCCTCTACTTGCAAAAAGAATCCATTGGGATGCGTTTTTAATAAATCAATTGCTTTTTGCGTCATCTGGGCAAGATTCGGTATGTCAGCCGTGTGTGCCGGATTGGGTTGACAGACAACAGGCTCGTGATCAAGATTGCCGTGATAGGAGGCTTGAGGTCCTTCCCAACGTACAGGCAAATTGCCCGGCGCAAATAATCCCAATAGCGGTTTGTCTTGATTCGCTACACGCACAGCACGTAGCGATGCTGAATCACGCACGACATTGTAACCACGTGCTAGAGCTTGCTGCTCTAAAGTAATACCTTTCCATTTGCCCGCTTTGGCTTTCTCTTCAAACGTTGCCCAACCACCTCCTAACGTCACATCTGCTCTCACTTCAAGCAATTGTTCAGTGATGGAACCTAACCCACCTGCCTCCAAAGCATTCTTGGCGCAATGATCACTGGTTGCTTGAGGTCCATAACAACCTCGATTAATAACATGCGCATAAAGTGCTGCGGGGGTTGCATCTTGAATTTCAGAAGTTGTGACATTGCCTGTCGCCTTACCTGCGGCTTTAGCGATTTCCAAAATGGTTCGAATTGGCTTGCCCCGCACATCAACACTTAAGGCGCCATTATAGGTTTTAGTACCTGTTGCCCAAGCAGTAGCTGAAGCAGCAGACTCGGTAACATAATCGGGTTTACGGGTTAATCGATTAAGCGAATAATGGGTATATTGTCCTGTAAATGGCAAGGCATCTATTCCCTTAAAATAACCACCAGCACCCTCATGGTAATTACGTGCTGCGGTAATTTCTGAGTCACCCATCCCATCACCAATCAACAAAATCACGTTTTTTGCTGGATAGTTATTAATCAGCGCTTGAATCATGTCGGTTTGATCTTGATGCAAACGTCGAGCACCGCCATAACCGGTTAATTCTCCTTGTGCATGACGAGCAGATAAATCAGCGGTTTTAGCGGTTGCAGATACGGACCACAGTATCATACAACCGGTAATGAAATAGATCAGTTGCTTCATACCAACTCCTATAACAGTTGAACAGAAAAAACCAAGCGCTTAAGGTAGCAACGCCGCACCGACGCTACACTATAAACTTTATTAAAACAATACGTTTTAACAAAAATTCTTAAAAAATTTCTTATTGGAAGGTTTCGACGCGTAAGCGCACAACGTCATCTACAACGGTTGATAATCGCTCAATCGCTTGGATTGCTGAATTAATGAGATGCTCTTGCACCAAATTGGTCAACACAACAATTTGCGCAATGTTTTCTTCTGCTACTGTACTTTTTTGAATAACTGCTTCAATCGAAATAGCATGCTTCGCCAATAGCTGCGTAATATCTCCTAAAACCCCTGCACGATTAGCAACCTTAATACGCAGATAATAAGCGCTGAATATCTCTTGTATCGGTAAAACAGTTGCGGTTGGCAATAAAGCAGCCTGCATTCCTAAGTAAGGAATATGTGACAGTGGTATATCAATGAATCGTGCTATATCCATCAAATCAGCAACCACAGCTGATGCAGTAGGAAGTGATCCAGCACCAGGTCCATAGTAAAGTGTCTGACCGACCATATCCCCATTGACTAATATGGCATTGTTTACCCCATCTACCTTTGCAATTAACTGATGGGAGGGAATCAGCGTGGGGTGCACGCGCAACTCAATTTTATCGCCGACGCGACGAGTAATGCCCAAAGATTTAATGTTATAACCGAGGGTTTTTGCATAGTCCATATCAACGGTTGATAATGTATTAATTCCCTCTGTATAGCATGCATCACAATGTAACGGTACACCAAAGGCAATTGCGGCGAGAATAGTCAGTTTATGTCCCGCATCATATCCTGCAATATCAGCGGTTGGATCAGACTCTGCATAGCCAAGTTGTTGTGCATCGGACAATGCTTCATGAAAACAGGCTTTTTGCTGGCACATTGCTGTCAAAATATAGTTAGAGGTACCATTGATAATGCCGCGTATAGATTCAATACGATTCGCAGATAAACCCTCTTTAAGAGCCTTGATAATCGGTATGCCACCTGCTACTGATGCCTCAAAACCAACCATGACACCTTTTTTTTGAGCTGTTTGAAAAATCACATTGCCATGCTTGGCCAGCAACGCTTTATTCGCCGTCACGACATGCTTGCCTTGCTCAATAGCACCCATAACAAAGTCGAGTGCCGCTGTGGTTCCGCCAATTAATTCCACCACAATGGCAATAGCGGGATTACTCAGTAATTGGAAAATATCTTTCACTAAGACAACAGAATCGCCAAGCACTTGTGCAGCACGCGATAGATGATGATCCCCTGCAGCATATAGTGTAATGGGTCGACCAATACGGTGCTCAATTTCCTTCGCGTGACGCTTTAATATAATCGCCATACCGCTACCAACAGTACCTACACCTGCTAATCCAACCAAAATTGGCTTACCATTCATCGTTTGATTATCCATCCTGCCCTACATTAAAATGTAATGCTGGTGCAACCTTTACCACTTTCTGAAAATATCTACTTTCTTCAACCAATATAAAAACGCTGTGTATGCAACTTGATAAAACAAACTATGTGGGTAAAAATTACTTTACTGGCTATGGTGATCAATATGTTCTCATCAACCAAGTACGCTATGAGCAAGCACTAGTTGTATCACCCAATCATATTGAGCCTTGGTCTGTCAAAAGTTTTGATGATTTAAAGGCGAGCCATTTTACTACACTTATTCGCTACGCTCCTGAAATCGTATTGTTCGGTAGTGGTACAGTATTGCGTTTTGTGCATCCTCGTTTAACCAGCACTTTAACCCAAAAAGGGATCGGTTTTGAAGTCATGGATACACAAGCAGCTTGTCGTACATTTAATGTGCTGAACCATTCAGAGCGCAATGTACTGATCGCCTTGTTGTTGGTATAAAAAGCCTGGAGTACTATTTCGTATAACAAAGGCTTAGCAGATCAGACTTGTGCAGTAACATAAGCCACGGCATCAGCCAATCTCTTAACAGGTGTCACTGTCAACCCTTTAATTGCAGAACGCGGAGCATTAGAAGCAGGAATAATCGCAGCAGAAAAACCTAGTTTGACTGCCTCTTTGAGTCGTTCCTGGCCTCGCATTACAGCACGAACTTCGCCAGAAAGCCCCACTTCACCAAATACCACCGTTCTTGCAGGCAATATATAATTTTTATAGGAGGAAACGATTGCTAAAATCGTTGCTAAATCAGCGGCAGGCTCAGTAATTTTAACGCCTCCTACTGCATTTAAAAAAACATCGTGATCATATAAGGCCATTCCTGCATGACGCTGCAATACAGCAAGCAGCATCGCAAGGCGCGTTGACTCTAGGCCAACAGAGAGTCGCTTTGGTTGAAAACCGTAAGAAGCATTCACTAACGCTTGAATCTCCACCAATAAAGGCCTTGTACCTTCTTGCGTCACCAGTACACAGGAACCCGGTACTTCGCTGTAAGCAGATAAAAAGAATTTAGAAGGATTTTGCACGCTTCTTAATCCCGTATCAGTCATCGCGAATACCCCAAGTGCATTAACAGCGCCAAAGCGATTTTTGATGGCGCGCACAAGACGAAAACGAGAATGGTTATCTCCTTCAAAGTACAGTACGGTATCAACAATATGCTCAAGCACGCGAGGTCCGGCAATAGCTCCTTCTTTGGTTACATGTCCGACCAAAAAAATCGTTACACGGTGCGCTTTAGCAAACTGGGTCAGTTGTAACGCACATTCACGCACTTGCGTAACCGATCCGGGCGCAGAATTAGCACGGTCTGATACCATGGTTTGGATCGAATCGACTACTACCACTTCTGGCTTTTCCTGCTGCAAAATAGCTAACATAGTCTCTAGATGTGTTTCAGTCAGTAAATGCATATTGCTCGCCGTTAAACCCAATCGATCTGCACGTAAAGCAATTTGCTGCACCGATTCCTCGCCTGAAATATAAAGCGTCTTGTGCTGTACACTCATTGCCGCCAAAGCTTGCAGCAACAGGGTGGATTTACCAATACCTGGGTCGCCCCCTAACAACACCACCGCACCTAGCACAAATCCACCTCCCAGTACGTGATCCAATTCATGCACTGTTGTTAAGAAACGGGGTAACGCTTCAGAGCGAATATCGGATAGTCTATGCACGGTACTTTGCTGACTACTCCAATTACTAACATGATTATGATCAAGCTGCACTCTATGTTCCTTCAAACTGTTCCAAGCCTGACAATGTGGGCACTGACCTTGCCACTTAGGGCTATCCACACCACATTCTTGGCACATATATACTATTTTCTGTTTAACCATTTGCCTATCCGCTCTGCTTTTTTTTAAGTTGACGACAACACTATATCATTGCTCTACAACGTCAGTTTGTTGTGACACTTAAACACATGCTACGTATACTACAGAAGTAAAAGATAAAAATGTGAGAATTGATACGGCACTTGAAATTTGCCTAAAATTTCATTAGAATACTTGGCAAATTTAGAGACGAATGGCTATGTTGGTGGTGTCGCCCGATACTTTACGCGCTACTTTGTTGTCTAAAAACAGGGTAGCTACAAAATCTCCCCTTTTTCACATCAGCATAATTGTAGTGATTAAACTCATAGCACTCACTACATTATGGTATTGCTTTTTTAGCCAACCGATTTCACATAATATGACCGTTAAAACGGAGCATATGGCTCACCATCTCTTAGCCGCACCTGCCCATCAAAAAGCAGCGAAGAACCTATTCAGTCCACTATTTCACCACCTAGAGCTTATATTGCGCCATGAATGAACTCGTTGATCTTTCCCGTTTGCAGTTTGCGCTCACCGCTATGTATCACTTTCTTTTTGTCCCATTGACTTTAGGCATGACTTGGCTATTGGTGATTATGGAAAGCCTGTATGTCATCACCCATAATTCGCTTTACAAAGATATGACCAAGTTTTGGGGGAAATTATTTGGTATTAATTTTGCTTTGGGTGTTACCACAGGCCTTACCTTGGAATTCCAATTTGGAACAAACTGGGCCTACTACTCTCATTATGTAGGAGATATTTTTGGTGCACCCTTAGCCATTGAAGGCATGATGGCTTTCTTCTTAGAATCCACATTTATTGGGCTTTTTTTCTTTGGCTGGGACAAAATGTCCAAAGCAAAACATTTGCTCTCTACAACCCTCATGGCCATTGGAACGAACCTGTCGGCATTATGGATTTTGATAGCCAATAGTTGGATGCAGAACCCGGTTGGCGCCCAATTTAATTACCTAACTATGCGCATGGAACTAGTTGATTTTTGGGCTGTTCTATTTAATCCCGTAGCCCAAATTAAATTTATGCATACCGTATCGGCTGGTTATGTCACAGGTGCGATGTTTATGTTATCGATATCAGCGTGGTATCTATTGAAACAACGTCATGTTGCATTTGCTCAAAAAAGTTTTTGCATTGCAGCAATTTTTGGTTTGATATCAATCATCTCGGTCATTTTGATGGGTGATGAGTCTGGATTGCATGTCAATAAAGTACAACCTTCAAAAATGGCTGCGATGGAATCCATCTGGGAAACAGATAAGGCACCCGCCCCTTTTAATATCATTGCTATAGCCAATGAAGCACAACAAAAAAATGACTATGCATTGCAAATTCCTTGGGCTATGGGACTCATTGCTACGCATTCCATGACTCAAACGATTCCAGGTATCCTTGAGATTCGCGCTCAAAATCGTCGTCGCATTGAATCGGGTATTAAAGCAGTATCAGCACTGGAAGCGTTAAGAAAAGACCTTCAAAACACCGCCTTAAAGCAGCGCTTTGAGCGCTATCAACAAGATTTAGGTTTTGGTTTATTACTTAAAAAATATACGCAAGATGTACGCCAAGCAACACCCGATATGCTTGATCAAGCTGCTCATGACACGGTGCCTTTGGTTACGCCATTATTTTGGAGTTTTCGTCTAATGGTTGGATTAGGGTTTGCTATGTTGATGTTATTCGGTATAGCAACTTGGTGCGCTCTTAAAGGCAAAGTAGATCAAAAACGCTGGCTTTTGCACTGGTCTTTATGGTTTTTGTTAGTGCCTTGGATATGCTGCGAATTAGGTTGGTTTGTTGCCGAATACGGCAGGCAACCGTGGTCTATTTATGGCATACTGCCAACACATCTATCCGTATCAACGCTGTCCATTACATCACTATATGCTTCTTTAATGGGTTTTATCGCGTTTTACACCATCTTATTTATTGTAGAAATTTATTTGATGATGCGGTTTGTTCGACAAGGACCAATTGTTGATGTGCATTGAGGGCATTCAACCATGTTAGATTATGAAATCCTAAAAGTGATTTGGTGGCTTTTAGTGGGCATATTATTGATCGGTTTTGCTATTATGGATGGGCACGATATGGGTGTTGGTACGTTGTTGCCTTTTGTCGGTCGCAATGATGTGGAGCGCCGGGTTGTCATCAATACAGTCGGACCGCACTGGGATGGCAACCAAGTGTGGTTTATTACAGGGGGAGGAGCCATTTTCGCAGCATGGCCGCTTGTGTATGCTACTGCATTTTCGGGCTTCTATTGGGCAATGCTTGCCGTTTTATGGGCGCTTTTTTTTCGACCAGTCAGTTTTGACTATCGGAGCAAAATTAATCATCCCGCATGGCGCAGTACTTGGGATTGGTGCTTATTCATAGGAAGTGCTGTGCCACCAGTTATTTTTGGAGTTGCGTTTGGTAATCTCCTACAAGGTGTTCCATTTTACTTTGATGATAATATGATCTCGTTTTACACTGGCTCTTTTTTTGCATTATTGAATCCTTTCGCTTTACTGTGCGGTATGGTCTCTTGTGCAATGATTACATTCCATGGTGCAATTTATCTTGCACACCGCACAGAAGGGGCTATACAGCGCCGAGCAAAATTAGCTGCATATATTTTTGGGATGTTACTTTTAGCCACTTTTTCGCTAGCCGGTATTTGGTTATTAGTTGACATTGATGGCTACGCTATTACATCAGCCGTAGATATAGGCGGTGTATTAAATCCAACTCATAAAACAGTGGTTCACCAAACAGGGGCTTGGCTGAATAATTATTATCGCCTGCCGATCACGATGGCTATCCCGACCCTTGTTTATATCGGAGTTGTTGGAGCACTGATTTTAAGCCGCTTGAGTAAAAATGCCTCAGCATTTATTTTTTCAGCGCTATCGTTAACAGGTGTCATTGCTACCGTTGGCGTATCGATGTTCCCTTTTATCATGCCATCTAGTAGCCATCCAAACGCTAGCTTGACAGTGTGGGATGGTACATCAAGCCAGCTAACTTTGATGATTATGTTATGTGTAGCAGTATTTTTTATGCCCATTATCTTGTTTTACACAGGTTGGGCTTACCGCGTGATGTCTGGTAAAGTCACAACAGACTACATCCATAAAAATAATCACTCGACTTATTAAGGGTCAATCATATGTGGTATTTCATTTGGATCGTTGGTATTACCTTAACCATCGTGGTTACGATTATGAGTGTACTAAAAAGTGAACGAGCTGCTGAAAAACATATTGGCAAAAAATAAATGGGTAATATGGGCACGGCGGCTTAGCTTATGTATTGCTATAACTATTACACTCACCGTTATCATCTATCCACATATTCTGTCGCAATCAGGACATCCCGATCATTTGGCGGCGATGTTTTTGTTTTGGACTATGAGCGCAGGATATATTTATGGTGTAGGCTATGTTCCAAAACGATGGCTTTTTCGTTGGTTGTTTGGTTTTACTGCCTGCTGGATTGCCTTAGCTGCTTCACTTTATCAATTAGGTAACTGGTAAGTAGTATTTAGCAGTTATGTATCGTTAGGGTTATGACTTCATCATGCCAAATACTACACTTGTTGTTTCATCACCCCACCTTGCCTCGCTGGATTTATCGCCTCTTATTCAGCTAGCCAAAGGCCAGCAAATAGTATACCCAAACCCAACCATTGCAAAATTGATAGGTGCCGTATCGGATCAAGCAGAGCAAATTACACAATGGGTTATGGCACAAAAAGTCGATATTGCTTGGGTCAATGCAAACACCCGCTTCACCGATTTTAGTCTAATTTTTTGCGATATGGATTCGACTTTCATCCAAGAAGAATGTATTGATGAAATTGCAGCACAGTGTGGTTTTAAATCACAAGTTACTGCCATGACTCAAGAAACCATGGCAGGCAATATCGATTTTGCAAGTGCTCTATGTCAGCGGGTAGCTTTATTAAAAGGGTTGCCCGAATCCGCTTTGGATGCCGTATACAAAAATTGTATTACGCTAACACCAGGCGCTAAAAACCTCGTTGATATGGCCCATCAACACGGTATACGCTTCATGCTTCTTTCGGGAGGTTTTAGCTATTTTGCGCAACGCCTAAAACAAGATTATCAATTGGATGCTGTGTTTGCGAATGAATTAAAAATCCGCAATGGACAATTAACAGGTTCCGTTAAACACCCTATTATTGACGGTCAAGCTAAAGCAAATTTACTCATCAAGGTAAGTCAATCATTAGGGTTATCTCTACAACAAGTAATTGCTATTGGTGATGGTGCTAATGATATATTGATGCTTCAAAACGCTGGCGTTGGTATTGCGTTTCATGCCAAACCTCAAGTCGTGCAAGCGGCCCGCTATGCTTTGCAATATAGCAACTTGGATGCAGTCAGGTGGCTTTTTCAATAGAGTAGCTTGTTGGCCTAAAATCAGGTAAATCATCCATCACCCATTGTGGCCAAAATCCGTTGTTCACCGCTTGGTCACTTGCCACACGAATAGATGGAATGGCAACACAGCATTGATTGGTATTGAGCAAGACTGGCCAGCGCTTTTGCAAAAAAATAGGAAGGTGCACAGTTTGAAATAGCTTATTTAAACGCTTGGCTCCAGATTTTGTATAAAACCTAGTACCAGCTGGGGCACGCATCAAATAGAGCCCGGCTTGAATAAGCGGATAAGGCAGACCATCTTTAGCAACGCACCAACTCAGTACCCCTCCCCATTGCGGCAAAGCCACCGTATCGGTATGATCAATGCGTACAGGCCCACAAGATAATTTTGCGTCAGGTAATGGCCAAAGCATAGAACGATAGCAGTAGACTTGGCCATTTGGTAAATGCCAAGTGGGTAATTTGTCCAATTTAGCCTGTTGGATTTGACGCAAAAATTCATCTAGCGATCGCTTGCTTGGTGTTCCCAAAGCGCTTTTTTGTGCCCATCTTAATAAAAGTTGCTTTTGTCGAGGATTGGAGAGCCTCTGCAATCGCTCAATAAGGAGGCACCCTTGATGCATGCAATCCGACAAATCCTGTAAAATGATTTCATCAAGTAGTGCCGCAGCATCAGCCATACAAGTTGCGCTATGTTGAAGATGCCGTTGGTAATTTGGCACACCCTTCCCCAAAACAGGCATCACAGCATGGCGTAACCAGTTACGTCGATAATGAGTATTCGCATTACTACCATCTTCAACCCAACGTAGTTTAGCTGCTTTGGCATAAGCAATCAATTCAGCTTTGGTTAGCATCAAAAGCGGACGCCACAATAAGATATCGGGCGTTAAAGCGCGACACATCTGCATGGCACAGAGCGCATGTACACTGCCTCCACGCAACGCTTGTAACAAATAGGTTTCCGCTTGATCATCTGCGTGATGGGCTAACAAAACAGCATGGGCTTGGCTACGGCAGAAAATAGCATAACGCGCTTGGCGTGCTGCCGCTTCTATCCCATTTTTGTGATGGGTAATGTTAACATGGGCTATCTGTAATGGTACTTGATAGTCAGTACAGACCACTTCGCAATGTTCAGCCCATTGATCAGCACAATTATTTAGCCCATGGTGTACATGGACAGCACTGAGCCTAAAACCAAACTGCTCTCTTATTCGGACAAGACCATCCAACAGCACTGTCGAATCCACGCCACCCGAAAAAGCTAATTCGACCGTACCACTCAAAGCAAGCGTACGAGGCCATTGTTGCATAAAAAGTGCTGGCCAATCAATCGGACTAGCGCCGACCTTTTTTAACCTTACCATAGCCCATCAGGCGATCGAAGCGATTTTGTAGAAGTGTTTCAATAGGTAAAGCAAGCAAAGCATTGAGTTCTTCTTGTAACACCATTTTTACTTGGGCGATCGCTTCGTCAGGGTAGCGGTGTGCACCACCACAAGGCTCTTCAATAACACAATCAATCAGTTTAAGAGATTGCAGATCATCGGCTGTCAGACTCAGTGCTTTGGCCGCATCAGCAGCTTTTTCGGCTGTTTTCCACAAGATCGATGCACAGCCTTCAGGAGAAATAACTGAATACACCGCATACTGCAACATATTGACCTTGTCGCCAACAGCAATGGCTAGTGCACCACCGGAACCCCCTTCGCCAATCACTGTACAAATAATAGGCACCTTTAAACAGGACATTTCATGCAAATTACGACCAATGGCCTCAGCCTGCCCTCTTTCTTCTGCCCCAATACCAGGATAAGCACCTGGTGTATCGATGAACGTCAAAATCGGTATCTTAAATTTTTCCGCCATGCGCATCAAACGCAATGCTTTACGGTAACCTTCGGGACGAGGCATACCAAAATTCCGCCCCACTTTCTCTTTAATTTCTCTACCCTTTTGATGGCCAATCACCATCACCGTATGGTCATTAAAACGCGCCAATCCACCGACTATAGCAGCATCATCTGCAAACCGGCGGTCCCCATGCAATTCTTCAAAATCAACACATAGTCCCTTGATGTAATCAAGAGTATAGGGGCGCTGAGGATGGCGTGCAACCTGTACAATCTGCCAAGGTGTCAAACAGGCATAAATGGATTTGACCAAAGACTGACTTTTTTTTTGTAAGCGGACAATTTCGTCGGTAATATCCAAACCAGAGTCGCCACGAATAGACTGCAAGGATTGAATTTTGTTTTCAAGTTCAGCAATCGGCTGTTCAAATTCCAGCATGGTCAAAGGCATCTTGCATCGTCACCATAAATTGGTTCAAAACTGATTAATCATACAGCAAGACTTCGCTAGTCGCTATAGTCTCATTCAATAAAATCAACTTCACGTTGTTCGTCCAATATCGTTCCATATCAATACGCAATATATAAGAAAGATTCATGTATAATGATATCATGGGTGGCATGGGTGGTTAGCTCAGTGGTGGAGCGCTGCCTTCACATGGCAGAGGTCACTGGTTCAAATCCAGTACTACCCACCATTGATTCGGAGCGGTAGTTCAGTTGGTTAGAATATCGGCTTGTCACGCCGAGGGTCGCGGGTTCGAGTCCCGTCCGCTCCGCCAGTTAATACGAGCTATTTCAAAAGAATAGGCAACTTGCTTTTTGATTTATATCCCAAAGTTTGGAATATGCGTTTCACTGTGAACTAAAATAGCTTGTCATCATTGTGCCCTATTTAATTTGATGGACTGGGTGTTTTTTTGTTACTTTATCTTACTGTCCTTGCCCTCTTCACTATTCTTCTGTCATAAACTTGTTGAATCATCCGATCACTGATGTGTCCTGTTGCAACTTGTGTATCCTTGTATATCCATTTGTCCATCTGAAGACTAAAGTGAGTAAAAACTGCACCCTGTTCTTGAGCTTTAGCAACACACAGCATCACCAGTCTATGTAAAATCGCTTTCCAAAAAAGAACCTAGAATAGTATCTCTGACATAGCTAAACAATTGAATGCATCTTTTGGGTAGTTCAAGCGGAAACGTTGCAGGACGCCCTATGCGTTTTGTGCTGTCACCATGAAATGTCCACAGTCCATTTATCCAATCAAGTTATCTCGTGTAATATCGGATTACCCACTGCGATTTTTCTTCTATTGCTCTTTGTGGAAAAACACTACCATCTCCACCAGTGCGATCACATAGGGACAAAAGCTGGCACACAAGAACCCCAAACTGTTCTTCTTGAGATATTGCCTTCATTCCAGATAATGGTGGTGAAATAATTCCAGTTCACTCTTTTGGCAATGTTAACTAAATCAGCATAGATGCTATGGTGGCTACTCTTATTCTTATCAAGGGAGATATTTAAGCAAAATCGAATCTTCTTTAGCGCATTTATAACACTTTTGCATCCAGTGCTGACTAAAAAATAAATACTCGGTGCCATTGGTTTATTGTCTGTGGATGAATACTGAATCCACATGATAAGGGAGTGAAGTAATGATGAGATCAACAGAGGGCTTCTCAACCAGCGTATCAAGGATATTGGTATGATAAACATTCAGCCACTCGTTTTGGAAAAAAGGCATTGGGAGGAGTTATTTGAGGCATACCATTCTTGTTTGAAGAAAAAAGATTCACAGCGTGCAGTGTTCACCAATGATACCACTGATTTAATGGGTTACTGATTTATCCTTCCCTCCCCTCTATCACTCGGTAGATTCGTGTTGACACTGCCACAACAATCCCTCTTTAACTAAACAAAACCCCCTCTTAAAAGAGGGGGTTAGGATTAACCCAAAAAATGTCAAGGGTAAAACAAGAGCGAGACTAAAACACAAAACCAAGACCGAGGGTAGTAGTCCAAGAAGGATCAGTATCCTTTTCTTTACTCATGTCTTTGTTAATAGCCAAAGTCAAACTGGCACCATCTAGGATCTTCCAAGACACTCCAGCACCAATAACGTATTCAAATGGGGAGTCAGTAGCGAAGCCAGCAGGAACAGCATCTTGTGCTTTCAAGGCAGCTTGTGCTGCCACGGCAGGCTGAAGCACCAGAGGCTCTTTTTGCACCACATCCCTTTCATACTTCACACTCAAGCCTAACTTAAGGCCTGCTCCATCTTTTTCAGTAGCTAAATGGGTAAAGTATCCTCCAATACCAGCACTACCCATTTTAAGGTCAATGTCTGCCATAATCCCGGCGATGAGATTACCGTCATTGACAAGATTCTTTCCCGCAAAGAATGTTTCGTTGGAAAAGTCAAAGTCAGCCAGATCCGTCAGATCCAATTGGGGATCTGTTCCCAATTCCATTCCTACAAAAAAGTCTCCTTGGATATATTCCTCAACTGGTGAGAAAACTTGTGAAGGTAAATAAAAAACGTTTTTATTAGCGAAAACTTGTGCTGGCAAAGACAAAACAGCAACCAAAGCTACAGGTGCCACCAGACCCAATTGGATTAAAGATTTCTTCATGGCCATACAACTCCTTCTATTGATCACTAGAGTGCTCTGGATCCTGGTAAAGTAGGAAAGTTCAAAACCTTTAAACCAAAAAATAAACCAAAAAAACTAAATTAAAAAACCACCAAGAGCTTTCCTATGCTACAAATCCTTTGATAAAGGTTAGCCTATTTTTTTCAAGGGGATATGGAAAAAATCCTAAAACAAAGAACAAGACCTAGAGGATGAAAAAATGACATTAGCGTAACTGGGGAGGTTGCTTGAGTGCTTTAGTCAGCTGAATTAATAAGTTTTGAATAAAAAACCCTCAGGTTTTATTCCTGAGGATTTAGAAAAGCGAAGCAAATCAGAAGTAAATCAGTTGTTAACTCTACTAATCCTCCGTACAACCGCATGTACAGCTTGTATCGTTACAGGTACAACCACAGGCAGCAAAGGCACCTTGTGCTAAAATAGAAAGCGAAAGGCACATTAACAAAGCAGCTATCTTCGATTTCATAGACTGCCTCCCTAAAATAAATACATTGCCAACCAAAAACAACTTCCTCAAGAACCAAACTACCCTTAAAATGATTCCTCACCCAAGAATCATTTTACAGGTTGCAATCAAAACTCTTCCAACATCTGGCACAAACTGCGAACCTTCTCACTGCGGTAAAAATCATCTTCGCTAAGTTCTTTGCAACGCTTTTTCATTGCACGCAACTCTTTTTCGTTAATTTTCAGATGGCGTAGCTTGTTTAGTAAACGGGCATTATTCAACCCTATCGCCTTTAAATTCTTTTCTGTTGCGATGTATAGATCCTCTAGGGTTTCTTGAGAATGATCTTTAGGCACTCCGATGAGGACAGTATCGCCTATCACAGCAATACCATCACCCACATACCGAACCTTTTCTAACGGATCATCCTTTGCACTGGCTGATGTAGCAATAAGGCTCAAGAATAGACCTACTAGACCCACCAAAACTTTGCTTTTCATAACTAACCTCCCACCAAAAGATAAACTCTGCACATTACCCTTACTTAGGAAACAAAACTCACATGTTCGGCCACAGAGGCTCTGTTGGTACAGGCTGACCTGGCAACGGTATACAAGCCCTCATCATCAACATAATAATCTATGCTCGTACTCCCTACATCCAATTGTTGTGCGTAAACAGTGGATGCTGATATCCCAAGTAAAATGAATGAGCAACAAGCCACAAGTATCTGCCTTAATTTCACAACAAGCTCCCCATAAAAAACAACACAGCTTCCAAAGTCTAGAAAAATAGGATTTCCCCCTATGCTGAGGGAATTCTATAAAATTTTATTTGGAATATTAACTACATCAGGACGAAATCTAAAAATTTTTTTTGGGATGGAAATTGTTAGACGCACATTCAATTTCTTGAGAAACTTTCTCTATGGATAAGCAAGCCAATGCGGTGGCTACCAGAGGATAGCATGACCGTCTATAACCAACGGCGTAGAACGTGTGCTGATAAATACTTGCAGAAGATTGTTGATTACAACAAAGTTGACTGCGTTTCGACCCGCTTGTTGTGCAACTAGCTCCTAATAAAGCTTAAAAAACCGAAGACACAATGGGTTAAAAGCTCGCCTGAGTATACTCACGATGAGCACTTGTAGCGTATCTTCTATCAATAAATGCTTAGCCCACTTGCTTAACCATTAGGCAAAACAACAATGGCGGAGTAGTTTTGAGCGCTAGAAGAAGTGGGGGTAGGAACTGATTGATGGCTCTGCATCTCTTGCTAGTTTGGAGCCAACTGGTTCTTCCGAACACAAAAAGCATTCCCTAATTTATACATTTGGTTTTCAGCCACAAAGAACCAAGCTGAAAATTGGTGACCGAGTCGTTGATGTTGCTAGCATGGAAAATGCAGGCACTATTGTTCATATTATTGATGAGGATACTTGTATTGTTAAAATCAAGCGTGAAGACCGTAAAAAAACCACCGCTAGAAAGCTTATCGATTGATCCATCAGAACCGATTAATACCAAAATTATTTATGCAACTATTTACAGCTATATTGATCATGTGCTTGATACTCCAAATCAACTCATGCCGCTTACGAGCAACTCCCGCGGAATTTGCCATGTATTCAAGGAAAACGATTCCGGTAACGCTATCATCACTTCCGATGACCTACAAGCTGATACGATAGAGGCAATTAGAGCTGGTTAAAAATAACCCTATGCCTGCTATACATGGTCGAGTTTGCTATCATCCTTGTGAGACTTTTTGTAATCGAGCTGAAGTTGATGAAGCCGTCAGTATCCATGCTGTTGAGCGGTTCCTAGGGGATGAAGCTTTGGAGAAAGGTTGGCCAATTCCTGAACCTGCGCCCCTAACGCATAAACGGGTACTCATTATTGGTGCAGGTCCTTGTGGTCTAGCAACTGCCTATTATTTAGGCCTCGCAGGACATGATGTGGAGATCCATGAAAATGGTCCAATGGCCGGTGGCATGATGCGTTTTGGAATCCCCACTTATCGATTGCCTCGACCCATTTTAGAAGGTGAAATTAGGCGCATTGAAAATATGCCAATTAAGATAGCAACAAATATGCTTTGTCATCAAATAATAACATTAGTGGCTTAACTACTAATTAGTTAGCAAAACACTTGGCTTAATTGTAACTATTCTAGTATCCTGCCACCGATAAATGGATTGGGAAACTCAATCGGCGTTTTGGTTCCTGTGAATACGGGAGCCTTTCGCTTTTTTAGGGAAATATTTTAAGTCCATACCCCTTTATTTTTCCTTCAACGCTATAGAATTTACCCTTAATGATCTCATAGGCTCTGTTTTTCTGTTCTGGCTTGAGAATAGAGCGACCAATCGGTCGTGCGATGAGATCGGATAATTGAAGGCCAAAATAGTTTGAGGTTTTTTGAAGTATTTTCAAATCAAATCTTTTGCCGAAAGTAGTGTAGTATCTTTTTTCACTGTTTATCGCCGGAAAGACAACTCCAATTCATCATCTTCTTTTTTGCCCCTTGTTTCAAAAACGATGGTCAGCTCTCTGTCTTCCTTCGTATTTTTTAGAAAAAGCTGTAAACGTTCTAAACAAAATTTAGTACTAAACTCGTATGGATTTACCGGAGAATTGTAATGGCTCTGTAAGTTCTTTTTGTCAATAATACAGGCGATGATTTTATATTTTGCTCGCTGCATAAAATCATTTAAATCATCAAAAAACCCTTCACGCAATGAAGTTTCTGATAAAAAAGTAAACTGTCCAACTGCTTTGTGGATTTCTCGTTCATGAAAAACAATGTGTGGATCTTGGAAATATTTAAGCTTCAATTCCAAGAATTTTGGAGTAATAAAATTAGCATAATGAGCACGCTCAATAATACAAAATACTAGAACAAATAAAGGGAATTCTTGATTATGAGGGCATAAATGATGGTCACCAGACTCATCAACAAAGACCAGATATTTATTAAAAATAGGAAGTATCATAATTTCAGCTTACTACGCAACAGACGATCATTGTACACCGTTCGCATAAAGCCTTGTATGGTAAGTAATATGCAAATATGTAATCAATATTACAATTTTTCGATACTTCTTTTCTAATAACACAAATTAATTAATTTGAAGTAATGTTGTTCTACACTTAGCATGTCAACTTATAACGAAAAAGGTTGCCTTGGTAAAAATTTACCCCAACCGCGCCTACCGATAAATTGACCATTCTTAGCAACTACTTGACCACGTGATAGTGTAAAAATAGGCCAGCCATTTATCACGAATCCTTCAAAGGGCGTATAACCCGCATTGCTATGTAAAGCTTGATGCCTCAAAACAGTCCGGCGTTTGGGATCCATGATAACGATATCAGCATCACTGCCTTGAGCAATACAGCCTTTTTGAGGGAATAATCCAAAAAGTTTTGCGGGCATAGTACTGACTAATTCAACAAAATGACGAACCGATATGCGACCACTGACTACCCCTTCTGAAAACAGTAACGGTAATCTTGTTTCAACCCCAGGCAGTCCATTTGGACATTTGGTAAAGTCATCCTGACCAATTTGCTTTTGTTGTACGGTAAAAGCACAGTGATCGGTTGCTATGGTATCAATATGGCGGCTTGCAATGCCTACCCAAAGTTTATCGCATTCAGCTTTAGGTCTTAAAGGTGGACTGGCAATATAATACTGCCCATTTTGTTTTTCATAATAGCGCATATCTAACAGTACATATTGTGGACAAGTCTCGCACCATATAGGCTGGTTGGCCGCCTTAGCAAGCTTTATATAGTCAAGCCCTAAACCGTTTGAAAGATGCACAATATAAAGTGGCGCATTATTAGCTAGTTTAGCTAAATTGATGACGCGAGCAATAGCTTCGGCTTCACACTCCAAAGGGCGGCTGATTGCATGATAAATAGGCGCTGTACACCGCGTATTAACTAAGTGCGATCGATTGCGAGCAATTGCAGCATCATTTTCCGGGTGTACTGTTGTTACAGCACCCGCAGCTTGCATTGCCTCTAGCACATCTAAGATTGCTGCATCTGATAATTTAAATTGGTAGGTTAAATAAATCTTGAAACTACTAATACCAGCTTGATGCACCATTTGTGGAATTTCGCGCAAGATAGATGCATCAACATGTTGAATGACACCATGAAAACTATAGTCAATGACACTATTTTGTGCAGACACTTGATATTGATCCAACTGGTGATGTAGTGAACATCCAGAAGGACCAAAACCCATGTGATCAACAATTGTTGTAGTACCGCCACAAGCAGCAGAGACGGTGCCTGTATAAAAATCATCACAACTTTTAGCTAAACCGACATCAATATCAAAATGCGTATGTACATCAACGCCGCCTGGCATGACATAGCAGCCTTTCGCATCAATCGTTTCAATATTTTTGCTCAGTAATGATTGATGCGGCATCAGCTCGCGAATAATACCTTCTTCGATCAGTAAATCGCATGGTACTTCGCTATTAACATTAACCACGATACCATTTTTAATGAGTAACTGATCCATGATGATATGTTGACCTATTAATAAAGGCAAACCGCTTATCCAGTTTGCCTTTATTCTACTAGCTTTAGGCGACTTATTTTGCTAATTTATTCAGATAGACGAGTGGGATGACAGCATACATCGCAGCACTGACCACCAAATCTTTTTTCCAAGTTTTTTCATTGGGTGCGTGTGCTTCTTTTTCAAGCCCAGGTCCAAATCCGACAGTTGGAATACCATAGCGACCCGTGATGGAAACACCGTTTGTTGAGAATACCCACTTATCAATAACTGGTTTTTTGTTGAACAGTTTTTCATAAGCCGTTGCAACAGACTGTACCGCAACATTATCCTCTTCGACTCGCCAAGCTGGAAAATAGCATTCTGTTGGGTAGACAAGACCCGTATAGGAGGGTTTATCATAGTCATACATGGAAACTTTGGCGTTTGCCGCTTTGACCGCTGGCAATGCTCGAATTTCATCCAAAGCTCCTTCCCAAGTCTCTCCCCAAGTCAAACGACGGTCAATGGATACAGCGCAACTGTCCGCAACAGCACAACGGGATGGCGAGGTAAAAAAGATTTCAGAAACAGTCAATGTGCCTTTTCCCAAGAAAGGATCATCGCCGAGTCGGCCACTAAGCTCCTTTAATTCATTGAGAATAGGACCCATTTTGAAAATAGCATTGTCACCACGTTCAGGTGCTGAACCGTGACAGGATATACCTGTAACTTCAACACGAATTTCCATTCGTCCACGCTGACCACGGTAAATTTTACCATCAGTCGCTTCGGTACTAATCACAAATTCAGGACGAATCTTATCTTCTTGGACAATATATTGCCAACATAGTCCATCGCAGTCTTCTTCTTGTACTGTTCCGACGACAAGCAAAGTATATTCATCCTCTAATTTCAAGTCTTTGATGATTTTACCTGCATAGACCATGGAGGCCATACCACCTTCTTGATCTGACGAGCCGCGCCCGACGATCACTTCATCATCTTCCATTCCTTTGTAAGGGTCACATGTCCAGTTTTTGATATTACCAACACCTACCGTATCAATGTGAGCGTCCATAGCAACCAGATGTGGGCCGTGCCCAATCCAACCCAGCACATTACCTTGTGGATCAATTTCCACTTTATCAAAACCCACTTTTTCCATTTCTGCTTTAATGCACAACACTACTTCTTTCTCTTGACAACTTTCACTAGGAATAGCGATCATATCACGCAGAAATCGGCTCATATCTGCTTTATAAGACTCTGCTTTTTGAAGAACCTCTTTAAAAGGAATGTCTCTCATTCATTGCTCCTCAGGTGTTGGTTAGTCATTTTAAGTACACTACTTAGTTTTTTTAAAATCAGGGATTTGCAGCCCATTTTCCTTCCCAAACCACTTCTCGGTAGTGTTTTGTATCAGTATCCCCTTCTGTGCTAAAGCATAGCACAACGGAATCCTGATTTAAGCTAAGCTGTTGGAATAAAGCATGACGTTTCGGGTGATGGGCGATAGCACAAAGCAATCCAACACCAACAGCACCTGATTCACCAGAAACAACTTTTGCATCATGGCTTAGCGGATTACCCAAAACACGCATACCTAAAGCGGATACCTTGTCTTCACAAGAAGCAAAGTGACGCGCACAGCGCTTAATGACTTCCCAACCGAGTGGGCAGGGTTCGCCACAGGCAAGCCCTGCCATGATGGTTGCCATATCTCCGGTAACATTAACAGGTACTCCACTGGGATTTTTTCCAGAACGGTAGAGGCAGTCAGCTTGATCAGGCTCTACAATGGTAACATTGAGTTTTTCTGCACCATAATAGTCACTCAGTACACCAAGTACACCGCCTGCCATGGCTCCAACACCTGCTTGTAAAAAGACATGTGTTGGGTTAAGCCATGCTTGTTGTTTGACTTGATCAATAGCTTCCATGGCCATTGTTGCGTAGCCTTGCATAATCCATGTAGGAATCTCGGTATAGCCTTCCCAAGAAGTATCTTGCACTATAAACCAATTATTTTTGTCAGCCAATTCGCTGGTCATGCGTACTGTGTCATCGTAATTCATATCGGTCACATAACACTCAGCACCCAATGCTTTGATGCGATCAACGCGCTCTTGTGCAGAACCTTTTGGCATATAGATAATACACTTTTGACCCAATTTTTGAGCTGCCCACGCAACACCACGACCATGGTTTCCGTCGGTCGTTGAAATAAAAGTCATTTTTCCAGCAATTTCTTGTTGTAGTTTTGCAAAATCAAATTGATCAATCGACAAATTCAATCGTTGGCAGATCAAGCGAGCAATGGCATACGCTCCACCTAGCATTTTGAAAGCATTTAAGTCAAAACGCTGAGATTCATCTTTAACCAAAATTTTGGCAACACCGATTGTTTGAGCAAGGGCATCCAGTGAATAAAGTGGTGTTGGTCGGTAACCTTGGATTTTGCTGTGAAAAGCCAAAGCTTTGCTGGATTCTTTAACGTTGAACAAGGTAGATAACTCGCCTGTAAAATGCGCGTTGTCCACAATATCCATCTTGAGCGAGAAGGTTGACACTGAGATAATCTCCTTTTATTTCATCAACTCGTCATTTATCTAATGGTTGATTTTTAAGTAGCTCGTCCGAAGACAAGCTACTTATTGAGGTTAGAGAATACGCTTATCTGCTTTTTGTATGAGTTTTTCAAAAACTTCACCAACATGCTGGAATTTTCGATTCATAATCATAGCAGCGATAATGTAGGGCTTCCAACTTGCTTCCTTGTAAGTTGCAATGCGATATCTTTCAAAAACGCTATCTGCTACTTCACCTTCTTTACACGATACACCTGTGATATCAGCAGGCAAACAGTGCATATACAGTGCTTTGGCATTCTTGGTTAACTGCATAACCGCTTCAGTGCAATGCCAATCTTTATGTTTTGCGTTTTGTGCAAGCGCTTCTTGTTCAAGTGTTTTGAGACCAGCATGATCATGAGCGCGCAATAATTCCGTTCGTTTGCCCATGATATGGTAGGGTGCCCAAGATTTTGGATAGACAATATCGGCTTCTTGGAAAGCTTTTTCCATGCTATGACTGTGTTCAAAGCTACCACCCGATAGGGTAGCATTTTTGCGAGCTTCATCCACAACATCGGGAATAAGATCATAGCCTTCGGGATGTGCAAGCGATACATGCATGCCAAATCTTGTCATCAAACCAATAATTGCCTGCGGGACAGACAGGGGTTTACCATAACTTGGAGAATACGCCCAAGTCATCGCAATTTTTTTGCCTTTCAAATTATCTAATCCACCAAAATGCTCTTGTAACCAAGCCAAATCTGCCATGGATTGGGTAGGGTGATCAATGTCACACTGTAAATTAATAATGGCTGGCCTTTGCGGTAAGACACCCTGTTTAAATCCGTCGTCTAATGCATCGCCGACTTCCCGCATATAAGCGTTTCCTGCACCTAAGTACATATCATCACGAATACCAATAACATCGGCGCAAAACGCAATCATGTTAGCCGTTTCACGCACCGTTTCACCATGTGCAATTTGCGACTTTCCTTCATCTAGATCCTGTTGTGCTAAACCCAACATGTTAATGGCAGAAGCGAAAGAAAAGCGCGTTCTTGTTGAGTTATCACGAAAAATTGACACGCCAAGCCCATTGTTAAAAACATTGGTCGCAATATTAGCGGCACGTAGTTTTCGAATGGCTTCTGCAGTCTTTAATATGCGTTTGAGTTCCTCTGGAGTTTGCTGCCAAGTAAGCAAAAAATCCTTTTCATGTAATTGGGAGGGGAGCGCTTTGAGTTCTGCAATAATTTGTTGAATGTCTTTCATTATCTAATTCCTAAAGGTATTAACACTAAACATGTACTATCCACAAAAAATAGGCCAGCTCTCTATGGTCTAAGGGGGCGAGCCTACTGTCAAGCTACCATTGGCTAAAAAATTGGCAAGATGCATAGCGTTGCGCGTGAATCACTAGATTTCCGTTTTTTTGTTAATTTCTATATCGAACAACCCAACAGCCACTGCTATGCAAGAAAAATAACATCACGGGCGAAGTTAAGTTCAGGTTGCAATTATGATAAAAAAACAAGCATTTTGCAATCAATAATTGATTGGATGGGGTATGATGAACGTCCCTAGAATAGGATTTTATGGCTGCGATTAACGTGCATCGCTTGCATGGGTTGGTCGTCAAGTAAGGCTATTAATTTTATATAGCATGAAACATTTTTGTGGATTTTTTACGTTTATTTGACAGGTCAGTATGACATTGATTGTTCAAAAGTATGGCGGTACTTCGGTTGGCTCTGTTGAGCGTATTAATGAAGTAGCAAAGCGTATGGCGTGGTGGAAGTCAAAGGGGCATAGATTGGTAGCAGTTGTCTCTGCGATGAGTGGTGAGACCAACCGCTTGTTGGATCTTGCTTACCAAATTGATACTGCACCTAACCAGCGCGAGTTAGATGTTGTAGCAGCAACAGGCGAACAAGTTACGGTTGGGCTACTAGCTATTGCTCTTCAAAAAATAGGGATTAAGGCAAAAAGTTATTGTGGTTGGCAGGTACCTGTGATAACAGACAATGCCCATAATAGAGCACGCGTTGCTAAGATTGATGAGACAACTATACGTGCTGACTTAAAGGCAGGCTATGTTGTGGTAGTTACAGGCTTTCAAGGTATTGATGAAAATCATAACATTACCACACTAGGGCGAGGCGGATCGGATACCTCAGCAGTAGCACTAGCTGTTGCATTAAAAGCAAAAGAGTGTCAGATTTATACTGATGTAGATGGAGTTTATACTACCGATCCTCGCATTGAGCCACATGCGAGACGGCTTAATACGATTACCTTTGAAGAGATGTTAGAAATGGCCAGTTTAGGCTCTAAAATTTTACATCCTCGATCCGTAGAGTTAGCGGGTAAAAACCATCTACGTTTACGCGTTTTATCCAGCTTTGAAAAAGATGGGGATGGTACGTTGATTACTTTTGAAGAAGATGAAAATATGGAAGAAGCTATTGTTTCGGGTATTGCTTTTGATAACAATATTATGCGCATTAACGTAAAAGAGGTGCCTAATAAACCAGGTAGTGCCTACCAAATTTTAGGCCCCATTGCTGATGCAAATATTGAAGTGGATATGATTATTCAAAATGATAGTAATCATGGTGTGACAGACTTTTCTTTTACGGTGCCTCGTGCTTATGGCCAACAAGCAGTGGCTATTTTACAAAAATTACAAGCAAAAATTGGTGCCTCTGATGTTAATATTGCTGATCAGCTGGTTAAATTATCCATTATTGGTGTGGGCATGCGTTCACATTGTGGTGTTGCTGCGACCGTGTTCCAAGTTTTAGCACAACAAGGCATCAATATTGAATTAATTGCGACGTCTGAAATTAAAATTTCTGTATTAATTGATAAAAAATATCTAGAATTAGCAGTACGAGTGCTGCATAAAGCATTTAAGCTTGATGCGCCTCGGTCTTGATTCAGTGTATTGTTAAAATCGGAGAAATGGCCGAGTGGCTGAAGGCACACCCCTGCTAAGGGTGCATACGGAAAACCCGTATCGAGGGTTCGAATCCCTCTTTCTCCGCCAGTTTACACGGCTCGAACTTTTTTGGCGTGAATTTCTAAATTATCAAATATCTCTCTGAACCCAATTATTCATAAGCTTTGGCACGTTTTAGTCAACCGACACATACGTACTTAGAGAATCGCAAAATCACCGATTTTACCCAACAATCTCCCTTTTTAATCTCCGTTTCTCCATTAGATGCGAATGTCCGACCCGAATGTATTGTGGGTCGTGTGATGAATAAAAAACACGCAGGCCAAAATTGATCAGAAGTCTTGAAACATGATGCCACTTTGGCTATCTGCACTGATTGCAGCTATTCGCGAATTTAGTCAGATATTTTAGCTTATTTGCTGGGTCGAGAGTGGTTGAAGCGTGGACAAGCGGAAAAAAACGTAGAGCTCCATGAAACCTATGGAAAACTGGATGGACAAAATAAATCTTATCATGATCGGGGTAAGTCTGGCCTGCTTGAGCGGCTGCGCAAGCGCAGGGATGCAGAATCAAAGTAGTTGTCCAGCTTATCCCCATTATACCCAAGAAGAATGGCAGAAGATCGAGCAGTCCGTGACTGAATTGCCAGAACAAAGCCCACTGATTCCTACGCTGCAGGACTATATGGACTTGCTGGATAAGTTGGAAGCTTGCCAAAAAATTGAGATTGAATTATTTTCTAAAATAGGGTACCGTGTAAGCATAGTATGCTAGAAATGTCAATTTGAGGTTTATCCGTATCATGAAAATAATCTCTTAAAGTAGCCCTGCGGAGGGTATAAGATCAAAGCTCTTCAGCTTACGTCTTAATTTGTTATAGCCCTAAATACTTTAAGAGGTGCGTGTGATACATAAACCGATTCAGATCAAAAATCTTCAGCTGTCCTTCACACATAAAACCTGTTTTGACAATTTTACTGTGCAAATCCCCTATGGTAGTCGTATCGCCATTATTGGTTGTAACGGTAGTGGAAAAACGACATTGCTCAAAATATTGAATGGCATGGTGGAACCCACAAGTGGTGATATTGGGTGCACTGACGATGTAGTCTTTGGATTTGTGCCACAGATTATTGAAGATTTTGATGCGTTAAGCGGTGGCCAGCGTCTTAATCAGGCCATTACACAAGCATTGAGTCTTGATCCTAACGTATTGCTGCTGGATGAGCCAACCAATCATTTAGATAGATATAACCGTAAAAGCCTGATGCGAATGTTGCAATCATACCCTGGCACTCTCATTGTTGTTTCCCATGATACCGAACTGCTCAGAAATTGCATTGATACCTTATGGCATATCAATAATGGCCAAATCCGTATATTCAATGGCGCTTATGATGATTACATTTGTGAATTAAGGAGGCACAGAGCTTCTATAGAGCAAGAATTAGCACGCCTCAAACGACATAAGAAAGACATGCATCACGATTTAATGAAAGAGCAAAAACGTGCTGCTAAAAGCAAGGACAATGGTGAAAAAAGCATTCATCAAAGAAAATGGCCAACTATCGTAAGTCATACCAAAGCCGGAAGAGCTGAGGAAACTTCAGGTCACAAAAAATCCACCATCGATCATAAAAAACAAGATTTAACTGAACAACTTTCAAATCTCCACCTGCCCGAAATTATTATGCCTAAATTTTCATTAACCAGTGCAAGCGTTGGTGATCGGACGATTATATCGATTAGTGATGGGTATGTAGGATATGCGGAACAAGAGCCCCTGCTTCAAAAAATCAATCTATCAATAGGCTCAAGAGATCGCGTCAGTATTCAGGCGATAATGCCAGCGGCAAATCAACACTGATTAAGGCAATTTTAGATGATGTCAGTGTTATTAAAGCGGGCAATTGGCATACACCAAAGGTCAGTGCTATTGGATATTTGGATCAGCATTACAGTACCTTGTCTGCTAAAAAGACGGTATTAGAGACCATTGCTGAATTGGTGCCAACCTGGCCCCATATTGCAGTGCGTCGTCATTTAAACGATTTTCTATTCCGCAAAAATGAAGAGGTCAACAGCCTGGTTGCTCGGCTATCAGGCGGTGAAAAGGCACGTCTGTCACTCGCACAAATTGCAGCTAAAACACCTAAACTTCTGATCTTGGATGAGATCACGAATAACCTTGATTTAGAAACAAAAGAACATGTAGCGCAAATCCTCAAAGCTTATCCCGGAGCGATGATTATCATCTCCCATGATGCTGATTTCCTGAAAGAGATAGGTGGGATTCTTTTTTTTAAAATTAGTGATGGCTATGCAAGTTTTAGCACCAGATGATGGCAATTAAATTCGAACCCTCGTTTTAGGTAAACTTTATGCGCAGCATGTCTTGCATATCCTGTGTCCAAATGAACCTCTTGGCACAAAAGTTCCCTTGCAATTTGTATGACATGATCTAATAAAATTTAACCATATCCTTTACCACGGTTTTTTCTTTTGTGATCAAATCATCAATATAAAGAATTTCCCCCCATGCAAGCATTGTAAGAAAAGGCTGTGTTTACGGAGAAGATAATTGAACATCATAATAAAATAACTTTTTTCAAGATCTACCTATTTTTTAATGAACCCAACTAATCTTACTGGAGCTTCTGTCCCGTCTTTAATTTTGATGGGAAGAACCATAGTAAAACTGTTTGTAGGTAGCATACTATCCAAATTTGCTACATTTTCTATGATTATCTTATCCGAGCCTAAAAAGGTTTTATGCACTTTAAAGCCATCCTCAGGGCGATCGGGTGAAAGTGTATCAATGCCAAGAGCATTCACGCCTCGTTCAAATAAAAGTGACGCGGCTCCAGAAGATACGGATGGAAATACATGGTTGTTATGGTATTTCGAAGGTGTATGCCAAAATTTGCTCCAACCAGTTTTAACCATCGCACATGAGCCTTTTGGAATAAGCCCATACTTACTTTCAAAATCCAATACATCTTGGGCGCTTAAGGAATAGCGTTCGTGGCATTTATCTGATACATTGATGACCACGCACGGCATTATCAAGTCATTCACATCAAAATCATAAATGAATTTTCCTCCAAGAATACAGTGGCTTGGCGCGTCCATGTGCGTGCCGATTCCAGCATGCATTTTTACTTTCATCACACGGAATTTATCTTCGCTCGTGCAATCAGAATAATCTATATGCACATCATGATTAAACCCGCATCCACCATTCCAGGTAGGGATAGTGCTATCGAGCGCGTGGGTTAAGTCAATAAGTTTATAGGGGAAAGTCATAATTTACTCCTGATGCTTTTGATCTAATCTTGCGGGCCAAATAGTAGTTGCATCACCAAACTTTGGATCAGCTGATCAGCTACTTTATGGTCGATTAAAAAACCCTTTAGGTTACTAATAGACATAAATGCTATAGCAAGTACTAAAAAGTGTCATATTTCGTTATTTTAAGAACATAGCAAGCTTAGTTTGAGTAAGAATCCTTATCATCAAAAACAGCAAAAATCAATAATAGCGGCATTTCTCATCACCACGGATGGTGATAATGGGTAGCATTATTATCGAAATCTGCTAGAATCCTGGTCGGCGAAGTTGACATTCCCCACCCAGTTTGGGGGTGATTATTTGAAGGAATACCAACCTTCTCCAGTTAATCATTTTGCACAATTACCCTCCCCCCTCAAAAATAAAAATGAGCGCCTTAAATAGGTAATACGTAATATGCGTTACAATTGGAAAATTTTGTTAATCGGGTCACTTCACTAATATAGCGAGCATCACGATGAAATCATCTAAATCATTTTTTGGGATCATTTTTACTGCCTCTTTACTGATCCTCAATCTTGCTGGCTGTTCTTCGAAACCGAATGAAAAAGAAAAAGCCAATGTATCCAACAAAACATTGGTTATTGGTTTGTTAGCTGGTCCAGCTGGTTTTGACCCAGCGCAGTATACAACACATGATGACCTAGTTCCTTCCAACCCAATTTACGACCGATTGGTTTCTTTTAAACGCGGAACCACTACCATTGTCCCAAGCCTTGCCGAAAATTGGAAAGTTTCCAAAGATGGTTTAACTTATACCTTCTATTTAAGAAAAGGTGTTAAGTTCCATACCACCAATTACTTTAAACCCACAAGAGATTTTAATGCTGATGATGTGGTGTTTACCTTTAATCGTATACTTGATCAAAAACACCCCTTTAGAGTCGCCTATCCTGCAGAATTTCCTAACTTTGAAGATACTGATCGAAATTTGATCAAAGTAGTGAAGGTGGATCCTTACACTGTGCAATTTGTCTTACGTAAACCGGAAAGAATGCTAGGGGATTTGGCTGCACCTTCTTCCTCCATTTTATCTTGGGAATATGCCCAGCAGCTTCTTCGACAAGGTAAAGCGTCAGACATTGGCGTAAAACCGATTGGCACTGGCCCTTTTATCCTCAAAGAATATCGTAAGAATCAGCAGATTCGTTGTGTTGCTAACAAAAATTATTGGGATCAACGTCCTGAAAACCAGTTAAAGCTTGATGGGCTGGTTATGTCCATTGTTCCTGAGTTAGCGATCCATGTCAAAAAACTACAAGCAGGTGAATTGCATGTGCTTGGAAAATTACTACCCTTAGATATTCCAAAATTCAAAAAAGACCCGAATTTTGTTGTGCATCAAGCCCTTTCCATAGATGCTTGGTTTATTGTGTATAATACACAAAAGTCCTTTTTAAGGGACAAACGAGTTCGCCAAGCACTAGATATGGCTCTTGATAAAAAAGCCATTTTGAAGGTCTTTAACGGTGCTGCCGTGCCACTTGCTACGCAGGTACCTACCCTTCAATGGGGGCATGATCCTTCCATTCAAAACCGGCCTTTTAATCCCACTAAAGCCAAACAATTGCTCAAGCAAGCAGGTTATCCAAAAGGTTTTAATCTTAAATTTTTGATTGCACTGAAACTGGTACCTACGAATGATTTAATTGCACAAATTATTCAAAGTAATTGGGCCAAGATTGGCGTGAAAGTTCAACTTGTTTCCTACACAGGAGGTGAATTTTGGCAACACGCCCGGGCAGGCGAGCACGACGCCATGTTTATGGGTGGTATAGGTAACAACGGTGACCCCGGTAACTTTCTCATTGCGCATACTTGTCAAGCAATTGCCATTGGCCAGAATTTATCTAAATGGTGCCACAAGCCTTTTGATCGTTTATATGATAAGGGACGCTATTCACTTGATCATACTGAGCAGGTTAATATTTATAAACAAGCACAGCAACTTCTCAAAGAAGAAGTGCCTCTATCACCCTTTTCACCAGAATGGACGCGCATGTTACCCATAAATCCGTCAAGGGCTATGTGATACCTCTATTAACACCACAACAATATACGGGTATTTCAATTGAGTAAGGTTGATTTGAATCCCACGCTAGCTTTTGGATAGCGTGGGATTTTCTAATTGATTCTTCAGGTAGGGCGAGGATATAAGACTAAAAAGCTGTTAAATGACAAGAAGAGTAAATAAACTGATTTAACTTAATCTTTATAAATCCTACGACGTTATTTTCAGATTTATGCAGAGCTTAAGCGCTCTTGGAGTATTCTTTGGTAAGCTTTAAAATTTTTAATCGGTTTTTGTGCGACTCCACTGACCATAGCAGCTTTCGCTACAGCAGATGAGACAACATAAATGAGTCTTGGATCGAATATACTGGGCATGATATATTCAGACCCATATTCCATTTTTTTGCCTTTATGAGCAGCAAAGACAGCTTCTGGTACTGGTTCACGTGCCAGCAAAGCAATAGCTTGTGCTGCGGCAAGTTTCATAGCCTCATTAATCGTTGTGGCACGAACATCTAAGGCACCTCTGAAAATGTAGGGAAATCCAATCAAATTATTAATTTGATTGGGATGATCTGATCGACCAGTAGCAATCAATACATCAGGTCTTATTGCTTTAGCAGCTTCTGGGAAAATTTCTGGATTGGGATTCGCCAAAGCAAAAATAATCGGGTTGGGTGACATGAATTGGATAAGCTCAGGCGACAATGTGTTTTGCAGTTGATAGACCAATAAATACATCAGCTCCTTTCATTGCATCAGTCAACGTGCGGGCATTGGTTTTAATCGCATGCTTGGTTTTCCAAGGGTTCATGTTTTCCTGCCGACCTTCATAAATTACGCCTGTTCTATCCAAAGCAATGACATGTTCATGTGGCACGCCATAATGCTTGATCAGATTCATACAAGCCGTACCAGCAGCGCCCGTACCGCTTAATACAACGCGGATCATTTTCATGTTCTTTTTAGTAAGATGCATAGCATTAATAAGTCCCGCTAAAACGACAATAGCTGTGCCATGTTGATCGTCATGAAACACAGGAATATCCATCATTTTTTTGAGCGCTTCTTCAATGACAAAGCATGCTGGTGAGGCGATATCTTCTAAATTAATGGCACTAACCTGGGCCAAGGTAACGCACAGCATTGATGAAAGTATCCGGATCAGTTGTATCCACTTCAATATCAATCGCATCAATATCAGCAAAACGCTTTGATAAAGCTGCTTTACCTTCCATCACTGGCTTGGAAGCTAGTGCACCAATTTTACCGAGCCCTAGTACAGCTGTACCATTATTAGAAATGACGGCAACCATATTGCCTTTTGTGGTGTAGCGATAGGCTGATAGAGGGTCTTCGTGAATCGCTAGACAAGGCATAGCAACACCTGGTGTATAGGCAAGTGATAAATCATGTTGGTTAGCAAGTGGTTTAGTCGGTATAATGGCAATTTTTCCAGCTTTACGCTTTTCGTGAAAACGCAAAGCTTCTTGCTTTAGTTGCTTTTCGAGCTTGATCATAAAAAAGTACCGTCCATTTTAATTATAGTATGCATTGGATGAGCATTTTAAAACAATTTTGTATAATGTTGCTGGTAATCTGATACAAGTTGAGGCGCTCAGTTGGCTAAATACTTTCTAACAAACGATAATCCATTTTTGAATTGAGCTAACAATGACTACAGTTCCAAGTTTCATTTTTGATAAGCGTAAGGCTTATTCCATATTGGCTGTTAGCACGCTAACCTTTATCATTGGTTACATGGTATGGATGATGTTTGCGGTCATTGGCGTCTTTATCAAGAGTAGATTGAATCTGAACGCAACAGAATTTGGTTTGCTGATGGCTGTTCCAGTTTTTACTGGTTCTTTGATGAGAGCACCTTTAGGTTTTTTAGTAAATCGTTTTGGTGGTCGTATCGTCATGTTTGTGGTGTTGCTGTTTTCAGTTATACCGATTTGGGTAGTTGGTTTGCTAAGTTGTATTGGCATTTTTAGCATTGAGGAATGTTTACGGGCATCGTTGGCGGTACCTATGGCATAGGTATCCCTATCGTTGCTCACTGGTTGCAAGCATCGTCAGGATTGGCCATGAGTATCTACGGAGCAGGCAGTATTGGGACAACTCTTAATAAAATGCTTGCTCCTTTATTGATTGCGCTATCTAGTTGGGTCATTGTTCCGCAAGTTTATGCTTGCCTTGTGCTCGTCGCGGCTCTACTATTTTGGCTATTTAGTTATCAAAATACCGATCATATTACTACGAGTAAAGTAACACTTAGAGAACAAATTGGAACCTTAAAAGACAAAATTGTGCTGTGTTATTGTCATTACTATTCTATTTCTTTCGGAGCATTTGTAGCACTAAGTTTATGGATGGTTCAGTATTATAAGGACGAATTTAGTTTGAGTCTTGAACAAGCTGCTTTCTTGACAGCCGTTTTACCTTCCCGGCCAGTATGTTTAGAATACTGGGTGGGTGGCTCAGATAAAGTATGATGGCCAAGTTGTTACGTTGTGGACAATGCGCATTGGCTGTCTTTGTACATTTTTCTTGTCTTTTCCCAGTGCGAGTATTACATTTTTCTTCAGGGTTTTTACGTCGAATTAGTCCCCTACATTTTGCTGTACTGATGTTCATTTTGGGCATCTGTCTCTCCTTAGTAAAGCTAGTGTCTACAAATTTATTAGTGACAACTATATAGCTAAAATTAGGCGCCGTATCGGGCATTGTTGGTACAGTAGCTGGTATCAGTGGCTCACTTTGGTTGTTTTTTTGGTTTTTGTTTGATTTAACAGGCATTAGATCAACTACTTTTATGTTTTTATTTTTGATGATTTTTTTAGCGCTATCTTATTACGTGCTACTAAAACAAAATAGATTTTTATATGTTGAATGTCTAGAAGATCTAGCGATAACTGAGAAATTATCCAGTCTAACCTTCTTACTTGCTACAACAACTTTGAATTTTGTGCCTAGTTAATGCATGGATTCAGTTTTAGGCGAAAGCTTGTTGGTGAATAAATTTTATTTTGCTATCAATCAAGCGCATGAATGATAGTTTTTCTTAATTTTGGAAAGGGTTGACGATGACGTCGTGGATAACTCAAATTGTGCGTCCCGAAATTCGACTTTAGTGCCTTATAGTTCAGCACGTAGCGAATACAGTAGCCAAGGGGCACAACGAAGTTCAACTAGATGCCAACGAAAATCCTTGGAAGCCTCGCGGGCAAAGCGTATCAATTAACCGTTATCCCGAACCGCAGTCCATCCAGTTAAAACAAAAAATAGCAAGTTATACAACTTATAGCGCCTGAGCAGTTATTAATCTCAAGAGGTGCTGATGAAGCCATTGATTTATTAATTCGCACATTTTGTCGTCCTGGAAAAGATGCCATTATTGCTCGCCCACCTACCTTTGGCTCTTACACTGTTTATGCCTCATATCCAATCAGCAAAGTCATTAATATTCCATTGGATACGAAAGATTTTTCGTTGAATTTATCGGGTATGATGTCGTTGTTCAAGACGTCAAGATTGTTTTATTTGTACGCCAAATAATCCAACAGGTTCAACCGTATCGTTGGATCAGATCCAAGCTTTATGCGAAAATTATAAGGGTCGAGGCTATTGTTGTGGTTGACAAGCTTATATTGATTTTGCTGATATGCCGCTGCCTTAACGCTATTAAAACAATATGCTAATCTTGTTGTATTAAAGAACATTTCTAAAGTATATAGCTTGGCTGGGGCGAGAGTTGGCGTTTTGGTTGGCAATGCCGATATTAGTTGCTCTAGTGAGAAAAGTTTTGGCGCCTTATCCTATTTAACGTTCTGTTATAACGCGGCTTTTGATGTATTAACGCCGGAGAATTTGGTTGATGTTAAAGAACGCATTGCCATTCTCAAAGAAGAAAATATCTATCAACGTTTACGGCAATCCAGTGTGCTGACAAAGTTTGGCCAAGTACGCCAACTTTTTATTGGTGATTGCAAAAGGGGCGGATGATCTATATCAAAACTCAAAAGACCAAAAACGTGATTGTGAGAAATTGGAATAAAGTCATCCCCTGGCGGCTTAAGAATTACGGTTGGAGCGCTTAAGAGAATCAAAGGTTATTAGCAGCACTGGATTGGTTGTAGCAAGTAGTCTTGCTTGATATATTAAGCGTTTTCTTAGCAAACTTGGTAGTATTGATGAAAAAACTTGCCAAGGCTACGATCAGCATTGGCTGATGGTGTTAGCGTATCTCCTCAAAAGCAGCTTCTTTGTTTAAGACTGATTCGGGATGTTATACGGCTCATGACCAGTTCATAGGTGTGACCGTTCCAACCATCAGAAAAATTGAAAACAATTCGAGTTCTACTGATTAAGGCGATCACAAGGTTTTATTGACCTCTTCTATTAACGAACGAAGGTTTTTAGCGCTCACTATTCTGATTATGCAGTATCAAAAATCAGACCTTGTGCAACGCGAAAAACTGTATAAGTTTTGTGGATCGCCTTCAACATATCAATAATTGGAATTTGGTTTCCTCAGCACATTGGATTATTGGTGCGCATTTGTTTGATAAAGATCGTTGTTTATTAGAACAACTAGCACAATCGATAATTATAGTCGCGAAGGTTGCTATGGTAGCGGCTTGGTATTTTATTCGGCAGGGCGATATATTATGGACATTCAAAATTGCAACCAGCTTTTGGCAGATCAAAGAAGATCTTATTCATAAAGCGGTAGGTTGGATGCTAAGAGAAGCTGGGAAGCGTGATGAAAGCGCGCTTACTCAATATCAACAGAAATATGCTTCAATCATGCCAAGAGTAATGCTGCGTTATGCCATTGAAAAATTATCACCAACGATTCGTCAAGTATCTCGCAATGCGTTAAATCGTGCCAATAAAAATTGCAATACTTCATCTAATCCATTGTTGTTGGTTGTGTTGATGCTAATTTAGCTCGAGACCAGCGACAAAACCTGACCACTCCATAAGAAAGTGTATGCCACATATGGTGAAAACAATTTCCAGCCATAACTATTTATAAATAATGGCCACAGGTGTTCTTTAGGAAAAATACCAGCAGGCAGAAAGGGTTATTACAACTCCCGTATCAAGTAAAGTGATACCATGGTACTACCACTAGTTCTTCCACAAGTATCTTCCCCAGGGGAGTTTTTCGGATGGCTAAGTAAAGGAAAATATCAAATGATTGTGAGGAAATATAACAGGCAATCGTAGTGATATGATGAACATTTCAACAAACATACAAAAGTATTGTGAAAAGATAAACTGGTCATTTTGACCATGTGGTGTAGGTAAAGTATCTATAAATAAAACCAACAGCTACCTTGGCACTGGCTATATAGCGCTACTCACTAAAAAACCTCGCTTTTTTCTTTGCCATGGAGTTCTGTAATTAAATCACTGATAAAGATGAAATCGGATACAAAGCCGCACCACATAGTTCAAATTCAGGATCAACAGAAAATTTAGCGCAACAAACCACAGTAAACCAAATTTGATAGTACGATCACCAGCGCAAATAGTGGCGCACAAGTCCCGTGAAGATTCTTTCATTAGAGAACATAGAAAATATCCATTTCGTAAGTAATAGTGAAATAGTATTTTATCACGCTCATCTTTTCTCATCAATTGTTTGGATATTGCTGACTAAATACTCACCTATTAGCGTAATAAGGAGCTGGAAGAACGCTTTATTTAATGTGAGAAGCGCTTTATATCTCTAATTTGCAATGTTTCCGGGGATTTACTGGGCAGATGCAGTATTCCTTTACCAAAGATGATTGACCTAAGTAATAGTTGGACAATGGACAGCTTTCATTTACAGTGCCATTAGCAATATCATCCTTACTATTTGTAATCTGAGTCATTAGAATAAAGCAGGCACCATAATATAACCAAGATGTTCTTCAAAGTAAACCAAATAGGTTTCCGACAGCAGCACGTAATGATCAGTACACTAATTAATTAATGGCTGTCAAAACGCCATTGAGACGTTTCTAATGACTTGAATTGAGCGAGATTTTAAGATAGCACGTAGATACCTTTTCCTCTAAGATTTGATACCATCCCAGACATTAGGGGCTTGATTTGAAGCTTAGCTGCGATTTCTTGAAGTACATTGGGAGCAATACCTCCTACTTTTTAAGTTTTGCATTACCTGCAAAGTCTATGCTGCGCAGAGAAAGCTTAGGGACTTTGGATCCTTATATATTATTTTCCTTTCTAACTCCTTTAAATTTTTGTATCGTGCTTGACATCCATAAACCGACCCGTTTGAGTATCGCGCTTAGTAAAGCGTTCGTTTGTGGTTTTTACTTGACTCTTCCTTTAACTGCACCCCGACAGCTCCCATCACCAGACAGTGGATTCTTTGCCATGTAGCTTGTACCTCCTGATTTGATAGTAAATTTTAATTTCCTTTATATATTTATAACTAGATAAATCTAAACACAATATCACATGCAAAAGTTGAAAATCATTAGTCATTATTATGAAACAGTATTTTCAAATACCAACACCTGTCTGATTTGATACTTAACAAATTATCTTTAAATTCCTTATTTTTT